>CANNKG010000139.1 GCA_947505105.1 Methylococcaceae bacterium
ATGATTTTAAACAATAGCTGTAGTTGAACGAGGATAGTTTTTAGCATCTATTATCAGTTAAATACAGCACTATTTTTAAAACTAGCCGAAGTCATAAATTCGGGGAATTAAAATATGACTAAAATTGCCGTATTTCGACAGCCTAGTTTGGCAGACTGACTGGCGCCAAGTTCGGAACAATTAATTCAAATATTTCCAGAAAGCGCCAGTCAAACAATTTTTTACATAGGTTCAATTACTTGAGGAATTTTCCATGAAAAACCATACTTTAAAACCAAAATTAATGCTGTTGGGTGCCGTCGGTTTGTTAAGTGTATTCAACACCCCTGCATATGCGCTTAGAGAGGCCAAAATGTACGCAATTACCACTTGGGATGCCGCAACCTGTACCGGCAGCACTCGAAACTCCTGGGATGATATGGCCTTAAGCTGGTACAACGAAGTGACCGATCCGGGCTTTTCAGTCTTTGGTCTGTGTTTGTGGGGCCATTGCGGTGAAGCCTATGATAAATCGGGCTATCGCATCGACGGATCGATTAAGGATACTTATTTCAGCGATGTCTCAGTGGTCGCCAATGGCGAAGATCACAAACGTATCGATACCGCCGATGCGGCCTTAGTGGCCTGGCATGGCAGCGAAAGTGGCAATATTTACCAGGGTTCAATGCGGGTCAGTGGCAATGATTGCAAAATCAAACAAAGCGAAATGAAACTTGGCAATACCGACTTGGAATTCCTGCACTTATCCTCCTGCCAAAGTATGGATGATAACCAATGGTCCACTTGGTGGTCAGCCTTAGACGGTGTGCATCAAGTCGATGGCTTTCATGGCTTGATGTGGATATCTTCAGGTCTCGCCAGCAATTATGAAGATTTTGCCGACGATGCGTTCGATACCTCAATCGCGAATTCTTGGCTTGACAACCATTACGTACCCAACATTTCCGGCAGTGACGATCAATGTCCAGTTGCTTATGTCGTCGGCGAAACCACTACCGATATTTCAAATCGCTTGCATCAGGAACGTTATAACAAACTTTATCCGGCCACCGGTAAGACTAAATATTGGGGTGCTATGTATATCAAGGGCTGCGATCCGGCCTCAGAAACAGTCGTCACCCAAGATTTTACTAAGTAATCCCATTATCCCAACGGAGCAACTATCATGAACACATTATTTTCATTGTCAGGCAAAACTATCACTACCGCCATGATCATTGGCTTAGTCCCTTTAAGCAGCGCTTTTGCGGCAAACACTATCGTGCCGCTCGCACCGCTACTTACAACAAATAATCTGGTTCCGGCCGTCGTAAGAGTCGATCCGGCGGATGAAATTAAAATCTACGCTCGACGAGTCCTCGAATCCGCTATTCCCCAATTTGATGAGCGAATGCTCGAAGCGAAAGGAGCGGAAGACTGGACTAAAGGGCTGGATTTTGACCGCTTGACCAATGCGGTTGGCGATGCTTCAGTTAAACTGACCGACAAATTAATGCAAAGCAAACGCGCCAGTGATGAAACGCGCGCTTTAAAACTTGATCCCGAAAAAGGCGTGTTGCGTTATGAAAATCATGCTCGAGCCTGGGATTTCAAGCAAGGGCCAAAACTGACAAAATTCGAAACACCAGAACGCGCAGCGCCGATTGTTTCCAAAGCACTTGAAGCTTTAGGTTTGCCGAAAGCTGAATTTGGCGATGCCAAGCTGACTACTCAAATGCTTCGTCTGTCGGAAAAGGTTCAGGATCCGACGAATTTCGGCGTGGATTACGAGCAGTATCATTTGATCAGCTTAAATCGCAAAATCAACGGCTTTCCGGTGTTAAATTCCAGAATTTTGGCATCGGTCAACAACGACGGCCTGATTCAACGCTTAAATGTTGCTTGGGCGCCGTTCAAACTGAATCCAAATCTGAAATTACGCAGTCGTGCCGAAGTGCTCGACCAAGCCCTTGAAGAAGTGTTACAGGATGATCCGTTACATGTCGCAGAAGATAGCAATGTTAAAATTACCGCGCAATTAGCCTATGCGAACAAAGGCATCAACGTCAATGATGGTAAGGATGAAACCAATACTGGACCCAACAGCTTCCGTCCCGTCGTAGTCGTCTCGGTACTCGCCTTACCTACGCCATATCAAGTGATCGTGCCCTTAGCCGAAGAAGTTGGCACCAGTATTCGTTAAGCCTGACTAACCGCTATTTTGTGACGCTCAACGAACCATAGCACTCATCACAAGAGCCCTTCCCGGCAAGGATGCCGGGACTCTGGAGGCAAACACAGCCAACCCATAATCCACTCAGCCTATTCTAACCCCTACGCTGACGGCGTGATTGTTAGATGATTCATCGTTAACTCAATCATCAAGTTTACATTTTTACCATTTCATTCCCTCTGAAATAATTTAAGTAAATACGTCAATTTACGCCATAATTAGATTATTTATTTATCATGTTTGTAAATATTTTGGTATATTTTCGAAAATAAACCGCCCCCATAAATTACCCATCGAGGAACACTGCAAATGCCCATTGACAGTCAGTATGATCCTGACCGAAGTACTTTTACCATCCGGGTAATCGGAAGATTCGACTATGGTGAACATCAGTATTTTAGTAAAGCAATGATGCTGATCACCCCAGGAATGAATAAGATTGTGATTGATTTAAAAGAGACTACCCACATGGATAGTTCAGCGTTAGGAATGTTACTGGTTTTACTCGAAACAGTAAAAAAAAATCAGCCGTTAATTAAGATAATCAACGCTAAGGATCAAGTATGGCAAACGCTTGAAAATGCGAACTTTTATAGATTATTTACAATTGAATCTTTCGAATAAACACGCTTGATAGACGTTAAGCCAAAGTTAAGCGTGGCTCAAGGTGCCGCAAAACGTTTTCGAGCATCATGTCTGACCCACTGACAAAATTTTGCGCATCCACTTCTCGCCTCAGCCAAGTAAACTGGCGTTTAGCAAGTTGCCGCGTCGCAATGATGGCCTTTTCGGTCATACCCGCATAACTTTCCTTACCCTCAAGGTATTCCCACACCTGCCGGTAACCGACCGCGCGCATCGACGGCAACGATAAATTCAAATCACCGCGTTGATAAAGCGTCCGCACTTCCTCGACCAACCCGCGTTCCAGCATGTTTAGAAAACGTTTGGCGATAATGTCATGCAATTGTTTTCGATCACTTGGCGCAATAATTAACTTAATGATGTTAAACGGAATGGGAGCCGTATTGGTGGTTTGAAAATACTGGGTGAGCGTTTGTCCGGTCAGCATGAATACTTCCAAAGCGCGCTGGACGCGCTGGGGATCATTCGGATGGATTCTCGCTGCCGATTCAGGATCACAATCGGCCAAGTGCTGATGCATCGCTTCCTTGCCTAACTTTAGAAAATCCTGATCTAGCGCGGCTCTAACCGCCGGGTCAGCGACGGGCAATTCTGCCAGTCCGTGATTTAGGCTGTTGAAATAGAGCATGGTCCCGCCGACCAAGATCGGTAATTTGCCGCGCGCACCGATATCATGCATCAATTCCAGAGCGGTTTTTCTAAACTGGCCGGTCGAAAAGCTTTCACTCGGATCGAGAATATCAAGCAGATGATGCACAATACCCCCGCGTTCGGCTAAAGTGGGCTTAGCCACACCGATATCCATTCCACGATACACCAATGCGGAATCGACACTGATAATTTCGGCATTGAGTCGCTGTGCCAACGCGACCGCTAACGCCGATTTACCCGAGGCGGTTGGTCCCATCAGAAAAATGACCGGCGGCAAGGCGTTGGAACTGTCAAAAGCTTGATTCATAATAAAAACTGGATAGATAAGGGCACTAAACGTGTCCGCTACAAAATGTTATTGGCCACGCAAGAAAAATTTATCAAGCTCCTGCTTGCTAAGTTCGACCCATGTGGGTCGACCATGATTACATTGCCCGCTCCGTTCGGTGCGTTCCATAGTGCGCAATAAGGCGTTCATCTCGGGGATGGTCAAGCGTCGTTTGGCCCGAACAGATCCATGACAGGCGACACTTGCCAAAATGTCGTTGAGTTTTTCCTGAATCCGCGAACTCATCCCCTGCGCCAAAATATCTGCCAGGACATCGCGTACCAAGCCCTCGCTATCGGCATGACCAAAAATGGCCGGTGCAGCACGGAGTACAATGGTTTCAGGTCCACTGCGAGTTAATTCAAACCCCAAGTTCGTAAAAAACGCCTGTTCCTGTTCGATTAATTCAGCTTCCTTAGGGACTACTTTCATGTTGATCGGTAACAACAGCGGCTGACTCGCGATGGCCCCCTGCTGATATTGCTGTTTTAAGCTTTCATAATTGATGCGCTCATGTGCTGCATGTGCGTCAACCAAAATCAATCCTCGCTCGGTTTCAGCCAGAATATAAATATTATGTAAATGCGCGATCGCTTGCCCAAGAAATGGCGTTTCTGCTTCAGGTGCCGCCACGGGTAGCTCTGCAGCATCGTGGACCGCCGCTTTATAAAATTGAGCATAATGTTGAATCTGCTCTTCGACTGCCATCGGTAGCGATGTCTGAGTTCTCGGCATTCCGGAATAAGAAGCCACACTGCTCATTCGAGCCGAATGACTCTCAGAAAAGCTGGGCATGGGCCTTGACACAAAGGCCTCCGGCTCAGAAGTCAGTGAAACCACTTCTGGCGCCAAATCAACCAGCACCTGCTGTCCGGGCCTCACGTCCGCAAGACTTCGATGCAAAGCCGAAAACAGAAAATCATGTACCAAGCGGCCTTCGCGAAATCGCACTTCCAATTTGGCAGGATGGGCATTGACATCCACCAACGTTGGATCAAGCGTCAGGTACAACACAAATACCGGGTGCCGACCATTAAACAATACATCCTGAAAGGCTTGTTTTACCGCATGGGCAATTAATTTATCCCGCACCAGACGGCCATTGACATAAAAAAACTGCATGTCCTGCTGACTGCGCGAAAAAGTCGGCAAGCCCACCCAGCCGCGTAAATGCAAATCGGCTGCCGAAAAATCCACCGTGAGGGCATTTTCTAAAAAGCTGTCACCACAGATGTTCGCTACGCGCTGAGCCTGGTCGCTTTGAGTCGACGCCGGACGCAAATTAAACACTTCGCGCTGATTGTGTAATAAGGTAAAACCGATATCAAACCGGCTAAGCGACATACGCTGAACCAGCGTTTCGATATGCCCGAATTCGGTTTTTTCGGTCTTTAAAAACTTTCGCCGTGCCGGTGTGTTATAAAATAAATCACGCACTTCAACGGTAGTTCCGAGAGGATGCGGATCGGGCTCGGGATTAAAATCCTGCTCTCGGCCATCAGCAAAAACCCGCCAAGCGCAATGCGCCTCAGCGACTCTCGAAATCAACGTTAGTCTCGCAACCGAACTGATACTCGGCAAGGCTTCACCACGAAAGCCCATGGTCATGACCTGTTCCAGATCATGCAAGCTGTTGATTTTGCTGGTAGCATGCCGCGATAATGCTAAAGGCAGTTCGTCTTTCTCAATACCACAGCCATTGTCTCGTATTCTAATGAGTTGAATGCCACCCTGTTCAATTTCAATCGAAACGTTAGAAGCTCCAGCATCAAAACAATTTTCGACCAATTCCTTGACGATTGAGGATGGTCTCTCGACCACCTCTCCGGCGGCGATCTGGTTAACTAATTGCGGAGGAAGACGCTGAATTGGCATAGTTCTGAACGTAAGTAGAAAAGCAAGGGGAATTAAAAGGAACTATCAAAAAGAAGAGAACGGACGATGGAAGAATGCGGTCAAAATTGATTAAAAATCAACTGACAAGATTTTTGAGTTGCGCTAGAAAGGAATTTTGAGAAGTCAATTTTTTATGCGAATAATTGTTCGCGTTTGATTGTTTAAAGAATTCTGCTTGTTCACGTTTATCGAGTGCTATCTTTTGTTGAATTTGCAGTTTAAGTTTTGGCGAAATTTCAATCTGTAAAAAATCTTCATCAATACGCAGCAAATATCGACCAATTTGGTCCAACATTTGATCATCCAATGCTTGAGGAGTAAATTCACGTTGATACACGCCCAAATTTCGATGATTATGTATCAATAATTTGATTCTGGAATAATCATAATTCACTTCAAAGCGAAACCGTACCGGAATATTCTTGATCATTGTAAAACTGGCTGTCGGCAGTTTATTCTGGTTCTGGACTGGTTTCCAGTTAAACTTGACTTTAGTGGCGCTTAAGAGCGCAATTTCCTGCTCAATTCTGGCGCTTCCCACCACCTCCCAACGACATTCACCCTCACCAATGCAATTAAAACTTACATTTATCACCATTAATCGCTGTAATTCGGCCTGACCACCAAAATCATCAGTGCTAATTTTATAGCCGGTCTGAATTAACCGACCGAGCTGACGATTTCTATCTGAATAATCATTGATTTCTACAGATTTTTCGAGAAACTTCAGATGAGCGATCAATTCCTGCAGATACAGCAATATCGCTCGCATTTTGGGCAAAACAAGTTGCTGGTATTTTAGCTCAAGATCGTGCTCAATAGTTTCTTCAACCAACGCACGTTGATGCTTAGCGGATACCTCTTCTCTTAATTGATCAATAACACGCATAGTATAAGTCAGTCGCAGGCAGGGTTCCAATTCAACATAGAGCTTTATTCAAGCCATAAAGTTCATACGTTATTCTAAAAAGAGCTCTTTTTTGGATTATTTTATTCTACTCGGAACACTCTGACTACTAAATCTATGCTGGATTAATCATTAAGCTTAAACTCTTATCAGATTTGCCGCTACATTCGTTGCTTTTCGACACAACGCCAATTCCACACATCAGTGAAGCGAACATTTCAGTCCGGATTTTTTGGTATTTCAGAGTACGACAGCAACCCTTGACCCGTTATTACTACAGATAATTCCTAACTTAAATCATTTGACAGACCATTTTCACAACATCAGCGATGTTGCAAATCCACTATTGTATTTAATCAAAACTCGCCTATGGTTAACTTATTTAAACTTTTGGCGTCGAGACGACTATGCAATATTCCGGGTTGGAGCGCATGATTGGTTTGTACCTTGCGCTCCCGGTTCTTATTTTTTTGGGCGGTTGGTGTAAACCTCAATATGCACTGTGCCTGGGTTTGCTGTGGCTCATCGCTCTGAAACCCTTACTATATCTATCGCCTCGATTGCCTCCTCCCTCGCTCTCTAAAGAGATCATTTTGACATTGGCGATAGCATTTGGCTGGTGCCTATTTGGAGGAGCTGGACACTTTTTCTATGCCAATAACGACTGGCCGGCGCGTGATGCAGTCCTGCATGATTTGGTCGTCGGCCAATGGCCGATAAGTTATACTGAAATCTCAGGGGTAAAAGTCATTTTACGCGCTCCGATCGGCTATTATCTACCAGCCGCATTGCTTGGCAAATTCATCGGTGTAAACACCGCGCATTATCTGTTGTTTTTATGGACGGTGATCGGTGCCGCTCTGTTCATTCATATAGCGACCGAAAATCTCCATTCATGGAAAAAAGGCCTCGCCTATCTGCTGCTGGTCAGTTTTAGCGGCATGGATATCGCAGGTTACTTTTTTATGATCGACTTATTTTCGACGGAACATCTCGAATGGTGGGCCCATAACTTCCAATATTCATCAAACACAACGCTACTGTTCTGGGTTCCCCATCATGCTTTGCCAGGCTGGCTCATCGCCGTTCTGATTTATCGCCAAGCTTATCAAACAAATTTAATCTACCTACTTCCAACCCTTATTATGTCTTGTTTGCTTTGGTCACCATTAACAGCGATTGGTTTAGTACCGTTTGCTCTATTTAGTTTATGGCATCGTTGGCATCTGATCGATTGGTGGCGTTTACTGGCAGGCCCCACATGGGCGGCACTCGTGTTAGCAATAGTGCTGGCGATGTTTTTGACGATGGATATACGGGATATACCGACTGGAGAGCACATTAAATTTGATGCTGAATTTTATCGACTATACTTGCAATTCATAATCCTAGAATTTGCACTATTATGTTATTTATTATGGTGTGTGCGTATCACAGCGATCAGTGTCGTTGCAGGGCTGACCTTAGTGATGTTACCGTTGTTTTCATTCGGTCAAGCCAATGATTTGGTCATGCGAGCCAGCATTCCCGCCCTCATGGTTTTATGCTTATTTAGCATGGATATTTTGCTAAACGCCAAGCGGATTGAAACAGTGCATGTCTCGATCATCCTGGTTTTGCTTATCGGGGCCATCACTCCGGCACACGAGGTGATTCGATCAATCGTCTTACCTCGCTGGTCACCCTCACTCACTCATAATTTATTGGAAGTGAATGCTGGAAATCTGCCCGCTCATTATTTCGGACGTTTAAACCATACTGGTTTAAAAGTCCTTTTCAAGGAACCTACCGACATTCAAAACAATACTTTAGTAGCCAAGTAAAACCGAACACTTTCTTAAGGCACTTTGCTATACAACTCGCGTTCAAAAATGATTGATGGCAACTTATAGAATTCATGTTGGCCGCCAAAGAAATGCCCTTTCCGGTGGGGAGATATGAAGTCAGCATCCAAATTAACAATTGTGAGCTTTTCTTAAGACTCAACTAAAACCAATTGCAACTGCTATAATCTCGGAGTTAACTTCGTTTTTACGTCAATAAATATGAAACATATTCAGTAATAGCTGATGATTACCATGAGAAAAATAATTACTCTAAGTTTCATTGTCTATTTGCATATAATATCCACCATAGCCTATTCAGATAACAACTTACCCGCAAGTCATCTCGAAACGGTTAATCTTCAACTTAAATGGTTTAATCAATTTCAGTTTGCCGGTTACTATGCGGCGAAACAACAGGGCTTTTACGCTGACGAGGGGCTAGACGTTCAAATTCATGAACTATCTCCCGGCATCAACGTCATTGAGCAGGTCATTGCAGGAGATGCTGATTACGGCATCGGTGATTCAGGCATTCTGGCAGAATATGCCAATGGCAAACCGATCAAAGCGCTTGCAGCAATCTTTCAACATGACCCTCTAGTATTCATCAGTAAGCAGTCCAGCGGCATTATCAGCCCTTATGAAATGATCGGCAAACGTATTATGTTCGATCTCGAAGGCGGAGATAATTCACCACTGATTACTATGCTTGCTCACGCCGGAATTACGCCTCAAGACTATAATTTTGTCCCGGCAACATTCAAGATCGACGATTTGTTAACTGACAAAGTAGATGTCATGTTTGCATATTTAACCGATCAACCGTTCTTCTTTCAGCAAAAAAACATTCCTCTCAATATCATTAACCCTCAAAATTACGGAATTGATTTCTATGGCGATATCTTATTTACCAGTCAAGCTGAATTAAAACAGCACCCAGGACGTGCCGAACGCTTTCGACGCGCGTCTCTCAAAGGCTGGAAATATGCCCTCGCCCATACCAATGAAATCATTCAACTTATTCATAATGATTATCACAGTAAATTATCGCTAGCACATCTCCAGTTTGAAGCTGAGCAAGCACGTAAATTGATTCTGGCCGACGTGGTGCCACTCGGCAAAATCGAAGTCAATCGCTTAAGGCGCGTCGCAGACAGTTATTTTCAACTCAAGATGAGCAAACTACTGTCCGAAAAGGAACTTAATGAATTTATATATGCCGATGTCAGCAACCTTAATTTATCCGAAGAAGAACGCAATTGGTTAAGTCATCATCCAGTCATTCGCTTAGGCATCGATCATAACTTTCCACCGTATGAATGGCTTAACAATAAGGGAGAATATGTCGGCTTAATCGCGGATTATATGAATTTAATTGAAGATCGCTTAGGGGTTCACTTCGAAATTATTAAAGACAAACCCTGGTCAGAAATACTCGAACTCGCAAAACACGACGAACTGGACGTCATCGCCGACGCGGTCAAAACTCCCGAACGTTCCACATACCTTGACTTTAGCGCTCCTTATATCAGCACACCGACCATTATTATTAATGAAAACAACCAAGGCTATATTGGCGCACTCGCTCACTTGAACGGAAAACGAGTTGCCGTTGAGCAAGGGTATTTTCTGCAAGAATTGTTGAGCACGCATTATCCAAACATTCAATTACATACCGCGACTTCGGTACAGAATGCCCTACAATTGGTCGTAGAAGGCAAAGCGGACGCCTATGTCGGAGATGCCGCCTCCGCCAATCACGCCTTAAAAAGCGCGGGCTTTTTGAACTTGCAATTTTCCGGTCAAACCGATTATCCAAGTGAGCATCGTATTGCGATTGTCAAATCCAAACCCGAACTAGCGTCGATTATGGAAAAGACCTTAGCCAGTATCACGCCCGAGCAACGCGATACTATTTTGCATCGCTGGATGGATCTGAAAATCGAACCCGGCCTTTCAAGCAGAACCATTATCCAAATTAGCCTGGGCGTAGTCACAATATTTCTGTTATTCAGCTATTGGATATATCGCTTACAGAAGGCTGAAAAGTCGCTTCAGGATAGCGAAAATCGCTTACAAACCATCCTCGATTATTCCCCAATGGGTATTTGGATGACCGATCCATCCGGTCATTTTCGTTTCGTCAATAAGACGTTTTGTGACGCCATCGGTATTTCAGAACAACAATTTCTCAACTGTAATAATTTTTCAGCCTTGGTCGGCCAGGAGATTGCTGATAATTTCCAACAATCCGATCAGCGCTGCCTGACTAACCATAAGCCCTATGTTTCCCATGAAAATTTACGCCTCGTCGATGGCAAAATGCACCTCATGGAGATTACCAAAACCTGTTTGCATGAAAATCTTCATGCTAATCCCCATAAAGTGAGCGGAATTATCGGTATCGCCATCGATATTACCGAACGACGTCTGGCCGAACAACGCAATCAGGCTCATCAGGAAGTGCTCGCCCTGCTCGCAAAAAACACACCCTTAAAAAATATTCTGGAATCGATTGTGCGAGCGGTCGAGCAAGAAAATCCCGATTTTATCTGTAGTATTCTGTTAGCCGATAATTCCGGCAAACACCTTCTGGACGGTGCTTCACCAAGCCTGCCTGAATTTTATATTCGAGCGATCCATGGTCTCGCTATTGGTGAAAATGTGGGTTCCTGCGGTACTGCCGCCTTCACTAGGCAACGCGTCATCGTCTCCGATATTCAAAATCACCCGGATTGGGTGTCCTATAAACATCTGGCAAGTCAGGCTAATTTAGCCGCTTGCTGGTCCGAGCCAATTCTAGCGGATGCTTTCAGACTGCTCGGCACCTTTGCGATATATCATCGTCGACCACACACTCCAGCACAGAAAGATCTGCAATTAATTGAACATGTGACCCATCTGGCGCGCATTGCGATTGAACGCCACCAGTCACAAGAGTCTTTACAATTAGCTTCCCTCGTTTTCCAACACACCAGTGAAGCGATGATTGTCACCGACGCCCAAAATATAATTATTGCGATTAATCCTGCAGTAACCATTATTACGGGCTACTCGACCGATGAACTCTTGGGTCAAAAACCCAGCCTGTTGAAATCGGATCGACAATCAAAAGCTTTTTATCAAAATATGTGGCAAAACCTGGATAGTTTTGGTCGCTGGCAAGGTGAAATCTGGAATAAGCGCAAAAATGGCGAGGAATATCTGGAATGGCTAACGATCAATACCATTTTTGGTAACGATGGCAACATTAAGCAATACGTAGCGCTATTTTCCGATGTTTCAGAAAAGAAAAAAGCCGACGAAAAAATTTGGCGTCAGGCTAACTACGATACGCTTACACAATTACCTAATCGCAACATGTTTACCGACCGACTCAACCATGAAATTAAACTGGCGGAACGTAATAAACTGTTGCTTGCCATTCTGTTTCTAGATCTGGATCGATTCAAGGAAATCAACGACAATTTTGGTCATGATCAAGGCGATTTGTTATTGATCGAAGCAGCACGCCGAATTTCAGAATGCGTTCGTGACGAAGATATCGTCGCACGACTAGGCGGCGACGAGTTTACCGTCCTGTTGTCGAATCTGAAAGATCTTCAGTGTATTGAACGCATCGCCCAACACATTATCGATATCTTGAATAAACCATTTGAGTTGAAAAGTGGTTTGGGTTATGTTTCGGTAAGTATCGGTATCGCTTTTTATCCCGATGATGCCGACGATTTTAATAGTTTGATCAAGCATGCCGACCAAGCAATGTACTATGCGAAAAACAGCGGCCGCAACTGTTTTGTCTATTTCACCAAGTCGATGCAGGAACTGACGCAATATCGTCACAACTTGTTACGCGACCTGCGTACCGCAGTGGGCAAGCAACAATTTGAGCTATATTATCAACCGATCGTGGATTTGAATACCGAAGAAATTTACAAGGCAGAGGCCTTAATACGCTGGAATCATCCTAGCCGCGGCATGGTGAGTCCGCAGGATTTTATTCCTATCGCCGAAGAATCCGGGCTGATCAATGAAATTGGCGATTGGGTATTCAAACAGGCAGTACTCATGGTGAAACACTGCCAACAGCAATATCGGGAAGACTTTCAAATCAGTATCAATAAATCACCGGTACAATTTCGTTCCACGAAAAATCATCAACATTGGCTCGACTTTTTGAATCAGACTGAAATCAACGGCAAAAGCATTATTGTCGAGATTACCGAAGGACTGTTAATGGATACTGAAGATAAAATTATCCAACAATTATTGCAATTTAGAGATGCAGGTATTCAAGTAGCAATTGATGATTTTGGGACCGGATATTCAGCGTTATCCTATAGTTTCTCAGATAAATAATATCCTGCCCGAGTTTGAATGAATCACACGGCAACCGCAAAATCTCTGCGCAATTTATCCATAACGCAAAGAATTTTACTGGCATCTTGCATGTAAGTTTCAAAAGTTGTGACGACTGAATC
>CANNKG010000140.1 GCA_947505105.1 Methylococcaceae bacterium
CATGATTTTAAACAATAGCTGTAGTTGAACGAGGATAGTTTTTAGCATCTATTATCAGTTAAATACAGCACTATTTTTAAAACTAGCCGAAGTCATAAATTCGGGGAATTAAAATATGACTAAAATTGCCGTATTTCGACAGCCTAGGTGGAGACTCCTTGGGCTGTCTGTATGACATTGGTTGCCTGACTTGGTATGACTGAACAAGCCAGTAATAAGCTAACAAAAGCTAAAAAGGGGGAGCGGCGCATGGACTTATTCTCCTGGGTGGGTTGTAGATACCTTGATTTCAAAAAACCATACCCAAACCACGATTGTGTGCGTTATCGATGCAACAATGTCATTTTTGAAGTTGGGTTGTTAGTTATCAAACAAAATATTTTAAATAGTGAAATTTTTTCTATTTTGAATAAGCATATATGTCGTTCGACAAAAGTCAACGACATCGATAGATCTTGAGTTTACTGGATTAACCAGAAAGCAATCAAGGAAAAGGGTGTTCATTAAATGGATAGACAGGTAATTAAACAGGAAGAATATAACCGTTTTGTCGAAATAGTGTAAGACAGGCATCCACTACCGTAGTGTCATACAGCAGTCCTTGTTGCTGGGTAATTTCGTTGAGCGCAGCTTCGATACCGAGACCTGGGCGATAAGGACGGTGTGAGCTCATCGCTTCGACGACATCTGCTACCGCTAGAATTTTTGCTTCTAACAAGATTTCCTCGTTTTTGAGGCCATGTGGATACCCAGAACCGTTTTCTCGTTCATGATGATGTAATACGGTCTGAGCAATAGGCCACGGAAAGTCTATGGATTTGAGGATTTCGTAACCGGTTTCAGGGTGTTGTTTGATTAACCCGAATTCCAATTCATTCAGTCGCCCCGGTTTGCATAATATTTCAGCGGGAATTCTGATTTTGCCGATGTCATGGACGACACAGGCAAGATTAAGCCCCTCAATTTGATCTTCCGGCAATTGTAATTCTCTGGCGATGGCTGAGGCTAAATTGGCGGTGCGAAACTGATGTCCTGCAGTATATGGATCACGCATCTCGACCGTCGAGGCTATCGCCGTGACAAACGCTAACATGCTGGCCCTGAGTTCATTGGTTCGCTCATCGACTAAAAATTCCAGACGATTGCGTAATCGTGTCATTTCCAGGTGCGTTCGTACCCGGATCAGTAATTCTTCGCGTTGATACGGTTTCGTAACGAAGTCCACTGCCCCTAGTTCAAAGCCTTCAACTTTTTCATTAGTTTCGGATAGCGCGCTGACAAAAATGATTGGCACATCACGCGTTTTAGGCTGAGCTTTTAGACGACGACAAACTTCGAAGCCATCCATAAGCGGCATGCGTATATCAAGGAGGATTAATTCGGGGGGATTGTTGTTGGCGGCATAGAGTGCCAGTTCCCCGCTGATTGCGGAACGTACTTCATAGCCCTCTGTTTTCAGTAGTTCTGTCAATAATTTGAGAGAAGCCGGAGTGTCATCGACAACAAGAATTTTTCCTTTGGTGGTCATGATGTTTCCTTAGGTCTTTATGGATCCAGTGCTTTAAGAATTGCCGGATAGTCAAAGTTGTCGGCGAGCTGGAGCAAAATTTTATAAAGCTGCTGATCATAGTCGGCGATTTGTTTGATTACTTGCGTAATACGTTCATCTTCTAAGCTTTTTACGGCTTCTGTTAATTCATGACGCAAGATTTCAGGTAAAGTGGTGAGCATTTCTGGCGTCAATTGCTTGATAGTTTGTTCGATTGATGCACCATTTTCATAAATAAACTTGAGTCCTAGGTGCGTGGATAGGCATTCGTATATTTCATGAACCCGATAGGGTTTTCGCACAAAGTCATCCATGCCGGCCTGAAATATCTCATCGCGCTGTTCGGTAAAGGCGGATGCCGTGACCGCGATGATTTTTACGGCTTGGCCATTTGGAAGTTGACGGATAATTTTAGTGGCCTGTATGCCATCCATGACTGGCATGCGTCGATCCATCCAGATAAGTTGCGGTTGCCAACTTTCAAACAGTTCTATACCTTGCTGGCCATTTGTGGCGATGTTGACCTGAATGCCTACCGTTTCCATCAATTGGGCAAGTAGCAATTGGTTTTCTAATTGATCTTCGACAACCAGCACTCGAGCACTAGGTTGTCCGGGAGCAAGACTAATGATGCCACTCTTGTTGATCTCTTTTGGTTTTGTGACATCTTCGGCTTTTATTTCTCTTAGTGGCAAGTCGACTCGAAATAGAGAGCCTTTGCCTAGGGTACTTTCCAAACTGATACCGCCGTTCATGAGTTGCACAAACTGGCGGGTAATCGTGAGCCCTAGTCCGGTTCCTTTGCTATCGCCCTGTTCGCCTAATTGCATGAAGGGTTCAAAAATGCGTTGCTGATCTTCAGGAGCAATGCCGGGGCCGGTATCTTCGACCTCAATCAGTAGGTGTGCGGTGGCATTTTGTTTGGTTCCTAAGCGCAAGGTTACACCCCCTTGCTGAGTAAATTTAAGTGCGTTGCCGATTAAATTGATAAGTGTTTGACGTATTCGCGCTTCGTCACCGATGATAAAACGAGGAAATTCGGATGTTTGGTCGATCAGTAGTTGTAAACCTTTTTCGTGAGCGCGTGCTGACATCATATCGGTCACATCTCTTACCATGCCGCCAAGATCAAATGGAACTTCTTCAAGTTGAATTCGACCAGCATCAATTTTAGCCATTTCAAGAACATCGTTAATCAGGGTGAGCAGATGTTCGCCACTGCGGTTAATAATTTCCAGATTCCGTCGTTGGCTTGCGGGGAGTTGGGCGTCTTTTTGGATCACGCTGGAAAAGCCAAGTATCGCATTCAGTGGGGTACGCAGTTCGTGACTCATGTTGGCAAGAAAAACGCTTTTTGCTTTATTCGCGGCCTCGGCATCATCGCGGGCTTTTTGAAGCTCCCCTGGGCTAGGTAAGGCCAAGGCACGCGGGATGACCCACCAGATTGCAAATACCGTTGCAGTGGCAACCATGGCGGAAAATGCTTTGACATACGCTTCAAACCAGTAAAGTGGAAGCCAGATAGTAATGGCCGACAATAAATGGGTCGTCGCACAAGTGAGAATGAAGGCAATAAAAAAACCTAAATACAGCCAGCGGTAGTGCAGATCTTTACGCTTCCAAACGAAATACGCGATACCGACCGGGTAGGTGATATAGGCGAGCGTCATTAGCACATCTGAACCCGCTGATAGCCAAAGTAGCTCAGTGCTCCAATTCAAGCAGTATCCATGCGGGATAAAACCGGTTTTTCCGGTAAAGTCAAGTAGAGATTGTATTTGCATTTTTAACCTGGATTATTAGTGCCAGAGTCCTCATTAATTTTCATACGAGGGTGATATTTTATTTTCCATATTTGATACAAAGGAACTGAATCAATATTAGGCTATATTCCAGATAATTGTGTCATATTCATTCTAAAAAAATTACTATTTTGGACAGGCGATGTCTGAATTATTGATGATTCGTGGTTTATCAATTTAGTGATGAGTGAAAATTTAAACGAGTCGTTCTGGGTCAGTATGGGCGAGAAGGTAAATATAGGCAGAATAACTGATTGGGATTGGTTACAGAATTTTGAAATCAAACTGTTCCAGCAACGCAATTAATTTTATCAGCGGCAAACCAATCAGGGCATTGGGATCGTCGCTTTGGATTTTTTCGAATAGTGCAATGCCTAAACTTTCTGCTTTAAAGCTGCCCGCACAGTCAAAGGGTTGATCTATGTCAATGTAGTGTTCTATTTGAACATTGGTTAACTGTTTAAAATGAACCGTGGTGATATCCAGCTCGGTCAACGTTTGTTGTGTTGCACTATTATGGACACAAATGCTGGTAAAAAATTGGATTGATTGCCCCACAGCGTCTTGTAATTGTTTGATCGCTTGGGCGCGGTTGCCTGGTTTGTGCAATTGTTGTTGCCGATTAAACGCCACTTGATCCGAAGCGATAATCAGATGGTTTGGGTATTTTTCTTGTAGTGCCCAGGCTTTTTGTATTCCAAGGCGAAGTGCCAATTGATCCGGTGCTTCATCAACCTGCCGGGATTCGTCTATTTCGGGGGCATCTGCGATAAAATCGACCGCGAGTTTGCTAAGAATCTGACGCCTGTAATGTGAGCTGGAGGCGAGAATTAATGTGGAGGAATACATGGCTTATATTAAATAAAATTGTTAATGGTTTAAATATTGCTTAAGAATAGCATATTGATTTCCGATTAACGGATGATCATTCGCGGGTTGTTTAAGATGTGTGTCGATTTTTAATGCTTTAGATTGCACAACTAAAAAGCTGCTTTGCGCTAAACTTTAAGGAAAGAAAATCCTTTGATGTGCGCTGGTGTAATTTCGATTGTGTGGTAATCTGATAATGTACATAAGTGATTAATCAGCAGTTGAAAATCTGTTAAGTTGCCACTATGTTAAGTCTTGTAATTTATTTTTTTTGATGAAGTAAGGTATGTCAGATAATAATCCGTTTCATGCTAATGAAGGGGGATTGGCGGTACAGGAAGCTAAACCGCAACTTAAAAAACCACCGCTGTTCAAGGTAATGTTATTAAATGATGATTTTACCCCGATGGATTTCGTGGTTCAGATTTTAATGGATTTTTTTAATATGCCTGAGGAGAAAGCAACTCAGGTGATGTTGCAAGTGCATACTCAGGGCGTTGGTATTTGTGGGATTTATTCAAAAGATGTGGCTGAAACTAAAGTTTGCATCGTTAATGATTTTTCGCGCGAACACCACCATCCTTTATTGTGTTCTATGGAAGAGGCGTAATTGGTGAGTTTATGTTAAGTAAAGAGTTGGAATTTTCGTTAAATGCTGCATTTAAGTTTGCTCATGAAAAACGTCATGAGTTTATTACGGTAGAACACTTATTGCTGGCCTTGTTGGATAATATTACCGCAGCGCCAATTCTTGCAGCGGTTGGTTGCGACATACCCGCCTTGCGTAATGAGTTGCTTCAATTCATTGAACAAACCCTTTCGTTGCTGCCCAAGGGCTCTCAACGCGAAACTCAGCCCACTCTTGGATTTCAGCGTGTGTTGCAGCGAGCGGTTTTTCATGTCCAGGCGGCCGATAAAAAGGAAGTAACCGGAGCCAATCTGTTGGTTGCTTTGTTTAGTGAGCAGGATTCTCATGCGGTTTATTTGCTAAACAAGCAAGACGTGACCCGATTGGATGTGGTCAATTTTCTGGCGCACGGTATTTCCAAGCAGCATCCACCGGCAGAGCAACAGGAGAATTATTCTGAAAGTGAGACTGATGCTCAGGAATCGAGTCACGCCCCCTTGCAGCAATATGCTACTAATTTAAACATAGAGGCTCTCCAAGGTCGTATTGATCCTTTGATTGGTCGAGAGTTGGAATTGGAGCGAACGATTCAAATTCTTTGTCGTCGGCGTAAAAATAACCCTTTGCTGGTCGGTGAGGCGGGCGTTGGAAAAACTGCGATTGCTGAAGGGCTAGCTAAACGTATTGTCGAAAAAGATGTGCCGGCGGTGCTGCTTGATCATGTCATCTACTCATTGGATTTAGGCTCGTTGGTTGCCGGGACTAAATACCGTGGCGATTTTGAAAAACGTCTTAAGGCATTATTGAGTCAGCTTAAGAAAGAACCTAATTCAATTTTGTTTATTGACGAGATTCACACCATAATCGGTGCTGGTTCGGCCTCTGGTGGGGTTATGGATGCCTCTAACTTGATTAAACCGGTATTAGCGGCAGGACAATTGCGTTGTATAGGTTCGACTACTTATCAGGAATATCGTGGGGTTTTCGAAAAAGATCATGCGCTAGCCCGTCGCTTTCAAAAAGTAGATATTCTTGAGCCCTCTGTTGAAGACACTATTTTGATTTTGAAAGGCTTGAGGTCGCGTTTTGAAGAGCATCATGCCGTCAAATATTCGACTGAAGCACTGCGAGTGGCGGCTGAATTGTCTGATCGATACATTACCGATCGTCATCTTCCGGATAAGGCGATTGATGTAATTGATGAAGCGGGTGCAAAGCAGCAATTACTCGCAGCTAAGGATCGCAAGGCATTGATTGATATTGCAGAAATTGAAGATATTGTGGCTAAAATTGCCAGAATTCCACCAAAGTCGGTATCTTCCAATGATAAAGACAAATTGGAAAATCTTGAGAAAAACCTCAAAATGTTAGTGTTCGGACAGGATGATGCTATTTCGGCGTTAGCATCGGCTATCAAACTGTCTCGAGCAGGATTGCGCGATGTTCAAAAAACGATCGGGGCATTTTTATTTGCAGGCCCCACGGGTGTTGGTAAAACCGAAGTGACGCGGCAGTTAGCCAAGGTGCTGGGGGTGGAATTGATTCGTCTGGATATGTCCGAATACATGGAGCGGCATACCGTTTCAAGGTTAATCGGAGCTCCTCCGGGGTATGTCGGTTTTGATCAAGGCGGATTACTTACCGAACAAGTGAACAAGCATCCGCATGCAGTGCTGTTATTAGATGAGCTGGAAAAAGCGCACCCTGATGTCTTCAATCTGCTCTTGCAAGTGATGGATCACGGGACCTTGACCGATAACAATGGTCGAAAGGTTGATTTCAGAAATATTATCTTGGTCATGACCACCAATGCCGGTGCGGCAGAGGGTAGTCGGGCGTCGATAGGCTTTACCGTTCAAGATCATGCTTCAGATAGCTTGAAAGTGATTGAAAATGGCTTTTCGCCTGAGTTCCGGAATCGATTAGATGCCGTGATTCAATTTAAACCGCTTGATATTAGTATTGTCGGACAAGTGGTTGATAAGTTTATTTTTGAACTTGAAGCGGTCTTGCTGGAGAAAAATGTAACCCTAATACTTGAACCTGAAGCGCGATTGTGGCTTGCCGAGCGCGGCTGTGATCCCAAAATGGGCGCTCGACCAATGGCGCGTCTGATTCAGGAAACCATTAAAAAACCACTGGCCAATGATTTGTTGTTTGGAAAGTTAGCCAACGGCGGGCATGTGAGGATTTACGTTCAAGACCAAGAACTACTGCTTTCAGTAGAAAGTAAAGAGTTGGCGATGTCGGAATATTAAGCTGAGAACATGCTAGGTATGCGTTAATTCCGCAATATTGTGGGCTTAACGCATTCTGAAAGTGATTCTTCCTTTGGTTAAATCATAGGGTGTCATTTCAACCTTGACTTTATCGCCAGTCAAAATCCTAATATAGTGCTTACGCATTTTGCCTGAGATATGGGCAGTCACAATATGGCCATTCTCTAGTTCTACACGAAACATCGTATTCGGAAGCGTGTCAATCACTTTGCCTTCCATTTCAATTTGATCTTCTTTTGCCATGTATGGGTAATTCCAAAAATTTTAAACCACTAATAGTACCATAAGCTGACTTGCAACAACAGCAAACCATGCCTAAAAATCAATAAATGACCTTGGTCGAAGCCAATTTTAGGTAGTTTTTTACAGCTAATATCATACGCTCCGCGTTATTCAGACGGCTGAGAAAACGGAGGAAAAAATGTTTTGCACGATAAGTTTACGATTGATTGTTTGACGAGAAGACGCGAAGGTGGTCGTAAATTCCACCTGTTAAAGCCATTATTTTGTATAATCCAAGATCAATCCTATTCTATTAAAATTAAAGCATGCAGCCATTCAAAACTATCGGAATTATCGGTAAGCAGGGCGATAAGGGGATTGCGGAAACCTTAGCGGCTTTATATCATTATCTGAGAAGCAAGCATTGTGCAATGGTGATGGATGTCGGAACTGCCGAATTATTGCCAGATTTGGAGGTTAAAGTATGCGAATTTGACGCCATCGGTAAACATTGCGATTTATTGATTGCGGTCGGAGGCGACGGGACTTTTCTTGGCGCTGCTCGGGTAATCGCTCAATACGATATTCCGTTAGTGGGAATTAATTTTGGGCGCCTGGGATTTCTAGCAGATATTTCACCGGGCGAGATGATTTCTACTTTAAACGCTATTCTGTCGGGGCGTTTTCGTGAAGAGCAGCGGTATTTACTACGTACCAAGATTATTCGAAACAACCAAATCATTCATGAAGAAACTGCGGTCAATGAAGTTGTAGTGCATCGTTGGATCACTCCGAGCATGATTGAAATTGTGACGACTATCGATGGGGTGTTCTTAAATTCGCAGCGACTGGATGGTTTGATTATCTCCACGCCGACTGGTTCGACAGCATATGCTTTGTCAGCTGGCGGGCCTATTCTGCATCCTTCACTGAATGCGCTGGTTTTAGTTCCTTTGAATCCACATACTTTCTCGAATCGTCCAATCGTGATTAGCGACAACGCCGAAATCGAAATTTGTTTTAATCAAACTAAGCAAATCAATGCTCAGGTGACCTGTGATCATATCCAGATTCCGGAAGTCTTGATCAGTGATAAAATTTTAATCAAAAAAGATCCCAAACCTTTCCGAATGCTCCATCCTGAAGGACATGATTTTTTTACGACGATCCGTAAAAAACTGAACTGGAGTGGAAGTTACCCTTACTAGGCCTTATGCTATTAAATCTGAATATTATCGATTTGGCGGTAGTGAAGTCGCTTAATTTAAATTTACATTCCGGCATGTCGGTTTTAACTGGTGAAACCGGCGCGGGTAAATCAATATTACTGACCGCCTTGGGGCTTGCCTTGGGAAATCGGGCCGACTCCGGCTATATTAGGCCGGGGTGCAAACGTGCTGAAATCAATCTCGAATTTGATTTGATTGATGCCCCCTTGGCGCAACAATGGCTTATTGATAACGAGTTGGATAACGAGCGGGAGTGTTTGATTCGGCGTACCATCAGTGATGACGGTCGTTCCAAAGCTTATATCAATGGTCGTTCGGTCAACTTGCAATCGTTACAGAGTTTAAGCGAGAAACTCATTGAAATTCACGGCCAGCATGCGCATTTAACCTTGTTGAATCCGGATGAACAACGTCGCTTGCTTGATAATTATTCCAAAAACCAGCAGCAACTCCTTGACGAGTTTGCGAATAATCACCAGTTAATTGATCGCGTTAATGTGCATTATCGACTTTGGCATCAAGCGCAACAGGAATTACACGACTTGGTAAAGTCTGGCAAGGAAAGAAATGAGCGGAAAGAGCTACTGCATTACCAACTTGAAGAATTGCGCGCACTTGATTTAAAAAATTTCAATTATCCCGAATTATCCGAAGAACATAGCAAGCAGGCCCATTTAGGGGAAATACTGACTATCGGTCATCAGCAACTGGATTTGCTTTACGAAAATGAGCGTCAATCGCTTAATCAAAGCCTTAACCAGATTATTCAGGAATTGACCCAGTTGGGGCGATATGCGCCGGAGTTGATAAAAATCAATCAATTACTGAGCGAGGCGCAGATTCAACTCGAAGAGGCGGGTCAAGAGTTGCGCCGTTATCTTGAGGCTCAGGAAGTTGATCCGAAACGTTTGGAATTTCTTGAAACGCAAATTGCGGTTATCCATAATCTAAGTCGTAAACATCAAGTGTCTCCGGAAAACTTGCCTGAACTTGCTCGGCGTTTGCAGCAGGAGTTACAGGGTTTAACGCAGAACAGCGAGCGTATTGCCGAGTTAACCAGTCGAGTCAAGGAATTGCGGGTCGAATATCGGCAATTGGCCGAGCAATTATCCGAACGTAGGCGCCAAAGCGGCGAGGAACTTCAGCAGCAGATTACGCAGATGATTCAAGAGCTCGGGATGCCTCAGGGGGAGTTTTTGGTCAGTATTTCGCCTCTGGAAGATGATAAACCTAAGCTAAATGGTTTGGACAAAATTGATTTTCTGGTCAGCGCCAATCCTGGCTTGCCCGCGAAACCACTTGCCAAAGTCGCTTCGGGAGGTGAGTTATCCAGAATCAGTCTGGCGATTCAGGTGGTCGCAAGCAGTGATAAATCAACGCCAACGATGATTTTTGATGAAGTTGATTCCGGAATCGGTGGCGGCATCGCCGAGATCGTCGGGCAAAAGTTGCATGCCTTGAGCCACAAGCGACAAATTCTGTGTGTGACGCATTTACCCCAGGTGGCCGCCCAAGCGCATTACCATCTTTTTGTGTCTAAAAACAATGAAAGCGATATTACTTCATCAAGTGTGCGCTTACTTTCCGAGTCGGAGCGTATCGAAGAACTTGCACGTATGTTAGGAGGCGTCAATATTACCGCGAATACGCTGGCTCATGCCCAGGAAATGCTGTTACATTCAAAATCAATAGATTAGCTTTTAAACTACGTAGAGGAAATTTTGACATGACTCGTCTTCCAGCCGAGTGGGAAGCTCAATCAGCCGTCCTGATCGCATGGCCGCATGCATCGGGTGCTTTCAGTGATCATCTGGCGTCGGTCGAGCAGACCTACAGCATCATTGCTGAAACCATTAGCGAGTATCAAAATCTAATTATTGTCTGTCGCGATACCGAACATCGAGCACACATTCAGCGTCAACTTGGCAACGGGAAGCGTATTTTTTTTGTTAGCGCCGTTGTCGATGATATTTGGGTAAGAGATACCGCATTCCTGACCATTGATAAAGAACAGGAATTAACGCTATTGAATTTCTGCTTCAATGGTTGGGGTAGAAAATATGCGTTCATGAGCGATAACGCCTTAAATCATGCGTTATTGAATGCCGAACTGTTTCATGGGCACAGTTATGCCGATCTTGATTACATTCTCGAAGGTGGAAGTATAGAGAGTGATGGCAAAGGGACGATTTTAACCACGCGTCAATGTTTGTTGAATCCGAATCGTAATTCAGGGTTAACGCAAAAGGCCATTGAGCGGCGTTTAGCGGAGTATTTTGGTGCGGTTAGGGTGTTGTGGCTGGATCAGAAAAATCTGGCCGGTGATGATACCGATGCCCACATTGATACGCTGGCACGCTTTTGTTCGGTTGATACGATCGCTTATACGAGTTGTAAAAATCCCGACGATCTGCATTATGCAAGCTTGAAAAATATGCAAAATCAACTTGAAGAATTGCGGACGCTGGATGGTGATCCCTATCATCTAGTGCCTTTGCCGATGCCGGAACCCATTTATAACGAGGATGGGCAGCGCTTACCGGCCAATTATGCGAATTTTTTAATTATCAATCAGGCGGTCTTGGTTCCGATCTATGATGACGCTATGGATGCACTGGCACTGGAGCGAATCGCAAATTGTTTTCCGGAGCGTAAAGTCATCGCAATTCCATGTCGACCGCTCGTGCATCAATATGGCAGTCTGCATTGCATGACTATGCAATTTCCCGTCGGGGTTGTGCATTGCTGACCAGCACAAGGGGTGCATTTTATGCGCCCCTTTCGGAGGATGTAGATTTCATTCTGCTAAAATATTTCGATTCGGGGATTTAGCGGCCAATGAGCGGGTGTCTGGCGACTCTCTTGATAAATTCCTGTTCAGATTGATCTTGATTCAGATATTGATTATAGATCATGAGGATGGAATTTTGAGAGTGATAGGCGAAAGCACCATAACCTCGGGTAGCTAAAAATTCTTGGTTGAGCGATTCAATAAAACAATTTCTATTTGAATATGCTAAAAGATCTAGATTCATGACAGTCTCCAAAGATATTTTTACAGTATTAAACTAGCAAAATTATAAATTTAATGCAATATAAACTGTTGTAAACTATGACGACTATCAAAAAAATTTTGCAAACTAGGATATTCTAGTCGTTGCTCGTTTGTTCAACAGGCTATCCAAAAATTTCGAACACTAATGGAGGGTTTATTAATAATGCTTAATATAATTTGCAATTTGACCAATTATAGACCATATTTATCTGTAAAATTAATTGCAATTTTGCTTAACCGTCTGACGAACTTCAAAATAATTAATGTTATTTAATTGATTACATTAAAATTTATGTGGAGATTGCCCAAGTTTACTATACATACTGATCGGTAAGCTGACGCTTACATTCTATTCATCAGTAACTCCTGCTTAGCAACATTTTGTTGTATCTACGTATTTAAGTTCATTTCAATCACTAGAAAATGGCGATGAAATCTTGCCATTCGTTGGTGAAGCGAGGATAAGATGAAAATCTTACGCACATCCTATCTGGCAATTGTGCTTCTTGGTCTATCGATTGCCATTTATTCATCAAGCCTGTTCAGTGCCCCTACGCCTCTTGATGCGGGTGTTTGGCATAGCTGTGGCATTCAAAACGATATGACCGTGAGTTGCTGGGGCGCTAATAACAAGAGTCAAGCGACACCGCCATCGGGCGCTTTTACGCAAGTGAGCGCCGGAGGAGAGCATTCTTGTGGCATTAAAGCCGATGGCACTTTGGCGTGTTGGGGAAATAACAGCAATGGTCAGATTACGCCGCCATCAGGTACTTACACGCAATTGGATGCCGGATTTTGGCATAACTGTGCGGTTCGAACTGATGGAACGCTAGCTTGCTGGGGCTGGAATCGAGATGGTCAGTCCAGTCCACCGACAGGCACCTTTACTCAAGTAACGACAGGTTATGTTCACAGTTGTGGTCTAAAGACCGACGGTAGCATTGTGTGTTGGGGCGGAAATAGCTTTGGACAAATCAATGCGCCCAGTGGCACTTATAGCCAATTGAGCAGTGGCTATGCGCATAATTGTGCTATTCGAACCGATGCTAGTCTGGATTGTTGGGGGTGGAATAATCAAGGTCAATTGGCCTTTCCTTTGGAAGCTTTTACGCAAATCAGTTCAGGCGGCGCACATAGCTGCGGTATTCAAACCAATGGCAGTACGTATCTGCTTTAAATTTTGCGGTAAAGATTATAACCACCGAAATAATTTGACTAAAAGCCTTAAAGCGTAGATTCTTCACGCACTTTGAAAACAAAAGACATACAGGCTGAAATAATCGCCATTGACCAACAAGCCGGCCAACTAAAA
>CANNKG010000141.1 GCA_947505105.1 Methylococcaceae bacterium
AGGCACAGCGCTGACCATTGACCAAACGGTATACCGTCACCGCGACCCATTCCGGAAAGGTCACTTCCACACAAGTCTCCTGCCATTGCTCGTTATCGTCTTTATAACGGCCGCTAAAAGTCTGGGTCTTATCCGGTCCCCACACCGGTCTATCCATACCCGCCCAAAGACCGGTACGGGAAGCCGTGGTCTGGATTTCCATAATGGACGGCCAGACCGTTTCGACGTGACGACCTAAAGCCGAGTTCCACATCGGCACGATATGCACCGGCTTCTTAAAAATATCTAACTTGCGAGTTCGACAGTAATCCAAAGCCATCATAATGGCCTCTGGCGTTTTAGCCGTAGGAAAGGTGACTTCCGTCAATACCGTCCAGGATTGTTCGGAAAGTTCATAAATTTGCTTAGCCTCAACAGGCATAGGCAGATGACGGGTTTTCGGTGAGGGGGTATTTTTTGAATAAGACATGACGTTTCTCCTGATCGAGCATTGAAAATCGGAAAGAGAAGACGCCATACCCCGCAGGGAATGACGTCCCCACAGGGTTAAAAGAGACCGTAGCGGCTAAAAGATCAAGCCAGAGCAACAACGGAAATCATATGCGCAGAGCAAGTGGCCTGAGCGGTACAATAGCCTTGGCTCTTACAATTAGACCCCGTGTGCGGATGAAAAAGCTTTAGTTGACGCGCTGGCTGAACACATAGTGACAGTTAAGGCATTGGTAATTATCTAAAATCTTTTCGTCGATGACTTTGCCCAGTTTTGCACCCGCTATACCGGCGGTTACCGAACCCACCAGCGCACCGAGAACCGCGCCGGTAAATACACCCACCGGGCCTGCGCTCAACCCGAGGCTTCCGCCAAGCTCGGCACCACTTAGAGTGCCCGTTGCGCCACTGGCCGCTCCGCCAATCGCACCGAGAATGCCGCAGGCTTTTTTTGAAAAATCTTTCGTGCCAATTCGACTAGACTGGCAATTAGGACAGGTTAATATCATTTTAGGACTCCTTTGTTGGGAATGGGTGGGGCAGGGTGTACCCAGTCAATGATATAGATATTCAAAATTTTCTAATTTGCAGGAATAGGCGGTGTCTCAACCGTTTATAATGATGATATGAGTATTGAGGTTTTTTGAATTTTTCACTTTAAAATATTTCAATTTTAAGACAGTTTGGCGTTTTTCCCCGTAAGATCTAAAAGCAGTCTGTTACTGCGTAGTGATTTTCAATAGCACTTAGGTAAAAAACTTACAAACATAAAAGAACAGGTTACTATCACAAGCGCCGTTAGGGACCCTTTTGCTTTACAGATATGGATAGCCAATGAACATTTTCCAAACACATGCTCGAATAATTAAAGACTACGCCACCTACATCAGTAGCTTTCTTAATATTGCCGATCCGGGCATCAAAAATCATGTTGAAGAGGAATTAACCCAAGGGAAACTCTGGCCTGAGCCCTTATTACAATTTAACCCATCATTTGAGATGGTGGGAAGTGTTAGTGACCTTGCACAAACAGGCGTTATCCACAAAGAGTTGGCTAATATTTTCAAAGGGTACAGTCTTTATCAGCATCAAGTTCAGGCCATTCAATTAGGCACGCAGAACCGGGATTTTGTGGTTACATCGGGTACCGGCTCAGGTAAATCGTTAACTTATATCGGATCAATTTTTCATCATTTGCTTTCAAATACAAACCAAGCAGGCATTGCTGCGATTGTGGTTTACCCCATGAATGCTTTGATCAATTCTCAGTTTGAAGAGTTTGACCGTTATAAACAGAATTACGAAAACGCCACAGGTAAAGCTTTTCCCATCACTTTTGGTCAATACACCGGTCAAGAGAAAGAAGAAAAACGCCAGCAAATGAGGGAGAATCCCCCCCAGATTCTTCTCACCAATTACATGATGCTGGAACTTCTGCTAACACGACTACGGGAACGTTCCATACGGGATGCTATATACAACAATCTGCGCTTTCTGGTCTTCGATGAGTTACATACTTATCGAGGAAGACAGGGTGCCGATGTGGCGATGCTTATTCGGCGTATTCGAGCTAAGTGTCTGCAAGATGTAAACAGTATTGGTACTTCCGCTACTATGGTTACCGCAGGTGATAGTGCGTCTCAGCGTACCGAAGTAGCCAAGGTCGCCACAATGCTATTCGGGCGTTTGTTTTCACCAGAACAGGTAATCAACGAGAAATTAACCCGTTCTCTGAGTTTCGAGGGCAGCTTTCCGACCAAGGCAGAACTTGCTGCAAGCATTCTTGCAGGCATTCAGACTGAAGCGCCTGTAGAAAAGCTAAAAGGACATCCGATAGCAATTTGGTTAGAAAACCGTATAGCATTGGACGATAACGATGGTGAGTTGCAACGCCGAAAGCCGCAACCAATCAGTAACATCATACAATCCCTTTCAGTCGATTCTGGCTTAGAGACTGAAATATGCCAGAAATTCTTGATTGAGCTCCTGCAATGGATAAGTATCGTTAATCAACGATTACAAGATGCTGGAGACCGCTACACTTATCTACCCTTTAAGTTACACCAGTTCATCTCCCAAACCGGCTCTGTGTACACCACGCTGGATCAGGATAATAATCGTTATATTACTTTAGAACCGGGTGTTTATAAAAAGGATGAGGATGACAAAAAGCCCATATTCCCCAACGTATTTAGTCGATCAAGCGGTCATGCCTTTATTTGTGTTTCCAAGAATGGAAATCGGTTAGAGCCTAGAGAGTTTCGTGCTAACAGTGGCGATGACGATGAATGTGAAACAACGGATGGCTATCTCATTATTGGCGATCAAATATGGGATCCTGTAGACGATCTCGAATTCCTTCCCGATACGTGGCTGGTTAGATCAAGACGGGGGCCTGATACTAAAAAGAAACCCTTTTTTCCAACCAAACTCTATTTTGACGAGTTTGGAAAATGTTCAGAAAGTGAGCAACTAAAATGGTGGGGCTGGTTCATGAAAGCGCCTCTCTTGTTCGACCCTACTGGTGGCGTGTTCTATGACACCAAAACTAATGAGGGCACCAAACTCACTAAACTCGGTAGCGAGGGACGCAGCACTTCAACGACCATCACCACTTTTTCGATATTGAGTCAGCTCAAAGAAGCGGGTTATCGAGAAGAAGATCAGAAGCTGTTAAGTTTTACTGATAATCGCCAAGATGCCGCACTGCAAGCTGGACATTTCAATGACTTTGTTCAGGTTGTTCGGTTGCGAGCAAGCATTTATAAAGCCCTATTAGATGCTCCTGGAAATAGACTGACCTACGCCACACTGGGTGAGGCCATTTTTAATGCATTGGGATTGCCATTTTCAGAATTTGCCAATCGCAACGATGAACCCTCGTTTGTTAATGTCAAACGTAAATATGAGGAATGTCTGCAAACCTATCTGAGTTATCGGGCCATTGCTGATTTACGCCGCAGTTGGCGGATTGTATTACCTAATCTCGAGCAGTGTGCATTACTTACCGTTGACTATCTTGACATTGACGAGGTTGCATCAGCCGATGTTGCCTGGAACGAAGTTCCGCTTGTCAATGCATTAAATTCGCTGGAACGAAAAGAATTTCTGACCACCATTCTTGATTTCTTCCGGCTTGAATATGCCATCCATAGTGAAAACTATTTAACGCATTCCAAACTGAAAGAACACGAAAAACAGTTCCGAGAAATGCTCAAAGCCCCTTGGGCTTTGGATCGCAATGAAGAATTGCGCGAACCCTTCCATGTTCGTTTCGAAACATTGAATAAATCGGCACGCCTATCATCAAAAAGCATGGGACCGACCAGCTCTTTGGGGAAGTTTATCAAGCTGTATGCCAAGCAACGCTGTCCTGATTTGAATTTAAAAGGCGACAACTACCGGCACTTTATTTATCAATTAATGGCCAAACTGGAGGATGCAGATTACCTGCGATCTCAACTAGCCAGAAGCGACCAAAACGAAGACGTTAAAATTTATCGCCTTAAGATTGAAAAAATCCTTTGGACCTTAGGTGATGGACAAACCGTCAAAGTCGATGCAATTAAGCGTCGCTCATATAAAGATCAGCTCCAGAAGCCTAATGAATGCTTCCGGGACATCTATCGTCAGAACTTTTCCCAAGGAAAACGTTTGCGAGGAGAAGATCATACCGGCCAATTGGGGACGGAAACGCGAATTGAACGTGAAGACTTATTCAGACAAGGCAAAATCAGCGCTTTGTTCTGTTCTCCAACGATGGAACTGGGTATCGACATCGGGGGCTTAAGTGTCGTGCATCTTCGTAACGCGCCACCCAATCCCGCCAACTATGCCCAACGTTCCGGTCGAGCCGGGCGAAGTGGGCAAGGCGCTTTAATTTTTACCTACTGTTCCAGCTATTCGCCGCATGACCGGCATTATTTTCAACAACAAAGCGATTTAGTAGCGGGAGCTGTTCAGGCACCTCGTCTTGATCTGTGTAATAAAGAATTATTGCTTACCCATCTCAATGCGCTAGCAATTTCTGAAATTGGTTTACCTGGTTTAGAAGATCAAGATGGCACCAAGCCGTCCATCATGCGTTTCGTCGTCGATAATAACGACAACATGCCGCTCTCTATGGAAGTCATTGCTGGGCTTGAAATCCCTGCTGGGTTATTTGTTGACATCAAAGCAACCTTTACCCGAGTAATCCATGATTTTTCTGCCGATTTAGAAAACAGCCCTTCTGCGTGGTATACGGATCAATGGACTGATCAAAATCTGTCTAAACTGGCCGCTAACCTTGACCAGTCGCTCGACCGTTGGCGGCGACTTTACCGTTCAGCACGGATAATTTTGACCCGATCAACACAAAAAATCGAATGCGGAACTCTCAGCCTCGGTAGTGATGAGTACAAAAAACACAAGCGCAATCTTGATCAAGCAACCCGTCAATTAGATTTACTGCGTAACGATTTGGGAGGGAGATCCCGAGAATTATCCGAGTTTTACCCTTATCGCTATCTCGCTTCGGAAGGTTTCTTGCCCGGTTATAACTTTACCCGGTTACCATTGCGGATATTTCTGCCTACTAATAATTCCTCCGGCGAGTTCATTTCACGTCCTCGCTCCATTGCCTTACGAGAATTCGGCCCGTTAAATGTTATTTACCACAACGGTCGGAAGTATCGCGTCTCACAATTGATCCTACAGGATGCTGAATCGGCTATCTCTGAAGCTAAAGTCAGTAAGAAATCAGGCTACTTTTTGACAGGAGATCAAAAAGACTTGGAAATATGTCCGTTCACAGGCATAAATCTTGGTGATAACGCCAATTGCGACCATCTGGTTCATTTGTTGGAAATGTCTGAATCAAGAGCTGAAGAACGGGATCGCATTTCCTGCGAAGAAGAAGAGCGCGTTTCCATGGGATTTAATATCCAAACCTATTTTTCTGTTGATGGGGGGCAACTTGACCGTGTGCGCAAGGCTATCGTTAAAACCAGCGAACAAACATTGCTTAATCTGCGCTACATACCTGCCGCACGGCTTGTACATGTCAATCACCAGTGGCAATCACAACAATCCGAAGGTTTTCCGGTCGGGTTAATTTCCGGCGACTGGGCCAGCTCGATGCCAGAGCCCGATACCAATATTAAGGAAGAGTACAAGCGTGTTAAGCTGTGGACATCCAATCTGGCTGATGCTTTATACATCGAGCCAACCCAGCCTTTAGGATTGCAGTCAGAGGGGATCGTCACCTTGCAGTACGCATTGAAACGAGCAATTGAAAATGTCTTCCAGGTCGAACCCAACGAAATCAGAGTTATCACAGTGGGGGATGCAGAGTCGCCCAACATACTGCTTTATGAAGCTGCTGAAGGTAGCCTAGGCATCCTATCTCAGTTTGTGGAAAACATAGGAGTGTTCCATCAGATTGTTGATCAGGCCATCAGTATTTGTCGATTTGACGATGACCATTATAAAGGCCCTGCCAGTTATGACGATCTGCTCAGTTATTACAACCAACGTGACCACAAAATCATCGACCGCCACCTGATTGCCGATGCCTTGGAGAAGCTGCGTATTTGCAGTATTGAAATCCAAACCAATACGGGTTTTATCGATTACGATGAGCAATACCAAGCCCTGCTAAAAAACATGGATCCTACCTCATCGACAGAAAGTAAGTTTATCGACTATCTCTACAACAATGGCTTACGCTTGCCTGATGAGGCGCAAAGACGGGTTGATGGTCTGTATGTCCAACCCGACTTTTACTATCATCCACGCATCTGGATCTTTTGCGACGGTACTCCGCATGATGATCCAGCGGTAAAAGCCGATGACGAGAATAAGCGGCAAGCCATCATTGCGATGGGTGACGAGGTTTGGCAGTATTATTACAAAGACAATTTGGCAGAAACAACAGCGGCCAGACCCGACATATTTAAGAAAGTACGATGAATACCTTATATCAACCAGGCAAACTGGTTTCTCTACGAGGCCGTGATTGGATCGTTTTACCTTCGGATGACAAGGATTTACTCGTCGTCAAGCCATTAGGGGGAAGCGATGATGAAATGACCGGAATCTACTTGCCCTTGGCGATAGAATCCGACTATCCCTCTGATGCCAACTTTCCACCGCCTTCGGCAAGTGACTTGGGTGACATCACGACAGCACGATTGCTCTATGAATCGGCGCGTTTAGCGTTTCGCAATGGAGCAGGCCCTTTTCGGTGTCTTGCCAAACTTTCGTTCCGGCCACGCTCCTATCAGATGGTGCCGTTGATTATGGCTTTGCGCCAGGACGCAGTGCGCTTACTGATTGCGGATGACGTGGGCGTTGGTAAAACGGTTGAATCGTTACTGATTGTCAAAGAACTATTGGAGCGCCGTAAGATCAAGCGCTTTGCAGTTGTTTGTCTTCCCCATCTTTGTGAACAATGGCAAGCAGAGATTCGATCCAAACTGGATCTGGAAGCGGTCATCATCCGCTCCAACACTCAAGCACGTTTGGATCGTCAAATTCAGGGCGATACCAGCGTTTACGATTATTACCCCTATCAGGTCATTAGCATTGACTTCATCAAATCCGATACTCGGCGCGACGTCTTCATCGAACAATGCCCGGAACTGATTATTGTGGACGAGGCGCACACCTGTGCCCGTCCTGCGGGCGCATCGAGCACTCAACAGCAACGCTATCACTTGCTTAAACGCATTGCTGATAAACCTGATCAGCAATTGGTTTTACTAACCGCTACCCCACATAGCGGTAAACCCGAAGAGTTTCACTCGTTATTAGGGTTGATCAAAAGCGAATTTGAAACCATGGATTTACCTGAATCCAGCCAGACACAGCGCCGGGACTTGGCTCGTTATTTTGTGCAACGTAAGCGTGCGGATGTTGAAAAATGGCTGGGTGAAGATACCCCATTCCCAGAAAGAGAAGCTTTTGAATGGTCGTATGAATTAGGCAAAGTTTATGCCCATTTTTTTGATGATATTCTCGACTTCACCCGCAAGTTGGTAGCCCATGATCCGGGACGAACTGAACGAAAACGCGTCCAATACTGGACTGCGCTGGCCTTATTACGGGGTGTCATGTCCAGTCCCGCCGCCGGTATCGAGATGCTCAACACCCGATTATCAAACTTACCAACCACTATCGATGAAGATGAAAGCATTGAGATCAATCCTGTGCAGGATAGCGAATTTGGCTTTGAAGGCGATAATACCCCCACTCAGATTGTTGAGCGCAATGATTGGAGTAGCCAACAACGCCAGCAGCTTCGCTTGTTTTCTGAACAACTTGAGCAACTCAGTAACATCAACAATGATCAAAAACTTGCGTCAGCGGGGCTGATTCTCGAAGACTGGCTAAACAGCGGATTTAATCCGGTGGTATTCTGCCGTTACATTGCCACAGCCAACTATGTGGGTAATCAGTTAGTCGCCATTCTAAAGAAGAAATTCCCCAAGCTGGACTTACAGATCATTACCAGCGAATCGCCTGATGAACTTCGTAAACAGCGTATTGAAGACATGGCAAAATCGCCGTTACGCATTCTAATTGCTACCGATTGTTTGAGTGAAGGTATTAATCTACAAGAACACTTCACCGGCGTACTCCATTACGATTTACCCTGGAACCCCAATCGCTTGGAACAACGTGAAGGCCGTGTGGATCGTTTTGGACAAATGGCGCCTATTGTCAAGGCCTGTTTGCTATACGGTGCCAATAATCCCATTGACGGCATCGTACTGGATGTTATTTTGCGTAAAATTCGCGAAATTAAACGCTCTACCGGTATCAACGTCCCGTTTCCAGAAGATTCGCAAAGTATTATCGATACTATTACTCAGTCACTGTTGCTCAACCCGGATCGCAAGATTGTCACTCGAAAGGGCTCGGCGGTTAACGACCAACAGCTGACACTGTTTGATTTTTCTGACTTTGACGAAGCCGCTGCCGCCAAAGAAAAAGTCAGTCGAAAAATTGACGAGGCAGCGGAACGCGAAAAGGCCTCACGCGGTATATTTGCCCAAAATGCCATCAAAGCCCATGAAATAGAAGCCGATCTGAAAGAAATTGACGAAGCCATCGGTGATCCCTTAGCAGTAGAAAGCTTTGTCACCGCAACGTTGAATAACCTGCTCGGCGCACAAGTGACAGCCTCAAAAAAAGGTTATCGAATCGTTACCACCAACTTGCCGCACCAGCTTCGTGACTTACTGCCAGCCGGAGAAACCATCAACGTTTCGTTTCAGTCGCCTACGCCTGAAGGTTACTATTATCTTGGACGCAACCACCACTTTATCGAACAGCTCTGCCAATTCATCATGGCGAACACCTTGTCCAAAGTGGGCAAGTCAGCCGCTCGAACGGCCGTTATTCGTACCCAGCAAGTCACCCGTAAAACCACGCTGATGCTGTTCCGTTGCCGCAATGTCATCGAGCAAGTCAAAATCGGTTATCAGATCGTCGCCGAGGAAATGTTACTATGGGGCTGGCGCGGCACGCCGCAACAAAAAGAATTTCTCGATCACGATGTCGCTAAAAAACTATTGAATGAAGCTCGTGCTACATCAGACTTGTCTCCTCAAGCTCGTGCCAGCTTTCTGGACAACGAATTAAAACTGCTTTCGCAATTAGACACTGAATTTCAACAGGTCGCCGAACAGCAATCCAAACGCTTGGTCGAGTCGCATCAACGCTTTAGCGCACTGATGGATAAACAACAGTTTCAAGTTGTCTATCCGGTACTGCCCATGGATTTATTGGGCATTTATATTTTATTGCCAGAATAAATACTGCCCAGCATACTGGATTAGTTGTTATTTATTGGGAGCCAACACCATGCAACATACTGTCACCATTGATTGTCCGCCAGAAATCTTACTGGGTCTTCATCTGAATGCAGAAGGTTTCGCTGACTATCTAAAAAAACAAGCCGCCATCAACCTGTTTAAAGAAGGCAAACTATCGTCAGGTACAGCCGCTACTTGGTTAGGTATTGGCCGAGTTGCCTTCTTGCGCTTGGCTTTTGATGCAGGCGCTACCTTACTGGAAGACACCGTTGACGATTTTGCACGAGAAACAGCGCTGTTATGATCGTATTTTCCAATACCACACCGATAATCGCCTTGAGCAGCATTCAAAGCTTACATCTATTGCCACAACTGTTTGGCGAAATTCATTTAGTTAAGGAAGTCATTGACGAATGTACAGTCGGTGGCCCGATTTCTGTTCCGTCTCTTATGGAAATCGATTGGATAAAACCGGTGCAGTCAACTCCAATTGAACACACCAGCGTTTTACTGGAATTAGACAAAGGCGAAAAACATACGCTTGATATGGCCGGTAAATACAAAGCCGATTGGGTCATTATTGATGAAAAAATCGGTCGAAACATGGCAGAATATCTGGGGCTTAAAGTCACAGGAACGCTTGGTATTCTGCTTAAAGCTAAGCAACAGGGTTTAATTCCTTCATTTCTTGATAGCGTCAAGGCCATGCAATCACAAGGCATTTATTACCAGACGGCACTGATTAACAAATTAGCGCCAACGGTAGGGGAAGGATGAACTACCCCAGCATTCGTATCGAAGGCGCCATACTCTCGCCCGATATCCTCGACAGCTTGTATGATGATACCGTTGGTCAACGTCCGGCTGATTTTGGTCTGGACAGCGGCAGTAAAGTTAAAGATGAAATCGCCCGCGCCTGGGCGGACGCACAAGACTACTGGCGGATTTTTCAGAGAAAGCTCGACACTCTAAAAATAGATAGTCCAGCAACCACGGAAACGCGTAACAACTGGATGGTACCGTTACTGGGCTTACTCGGTTATCAACTGGAATACCAAGCTAAAGCCGTTGAACTCAACGGCAAAACCTACACCATTTCTCACCGCGTCCTCAATCGGGGCAATACGCCGCTGCATATCATCGGCTACCGTGAGGCAGCAGGCTTGGACAGAAAGCCGGAACGCACTCATATCGGCACACCGCGCATGTCGGCTCATGGTTTGGTTCAGGAATACCTCAACCTGCATGATGAACTGTATGGCCTAGTTACCAACGGTCGGATGCTACGTTTACTGCGCGACAGCTCGCGCCTGATCAAACTGACTTACCTGGAATTCGATTTAGACCGCATTTTCACTGACGGCTTGTTCGCTGATTTTGCTGTACTTTATCGGTTGTTACACGCTACCCGCTTGCCGATCAGTCACGATACCGCTTCCGACAGTCTGATTGAACGCTACCATCAGGATTCTCTGGATTCAGGGGCGCGGATTCGCGAGGGCCTAAGCCGTGCAGTCGAACAAGCTATCCGTGATTTTGCCAACGGTTTTCTGCAACATCCGCATAACGGTACGCTACGCAACCAGATCAATACCGGCAAACTGACTGCCGAAGAATACTACAGCTATTTGCTGCATCTGATCTATAGACTGCTGTTTTTAATGGTCATCGAAGAACGCGGCTTGGTTTATCCCAGCAACGCCCAAGCCAAGCATCGTGATATTTACCAACAATACTACAGCCTGCAACGCTTACGCCGCCTTTCGGAAAAACGCCACTTGGCCGACCAACGTCATCACGATCTATGGCTGTCATTGCGGGCTACATTTAAACTCTTTGAGCCTAATAGCACAGGACTCAAGCTGGGCTTAACACCGTTAGCGGGGGATTTGTTTAGCCCTCAAGCTATTGCCATTCTAGGTCAAAGCAGTCTTGGCAATGATGTATTACTGAGTTGCTTAAATGCATTAAGCCTCTATCAACATCCTAACAACGGCCAAACCTTGCGCGTGAATTACGCCGCACTCAATGTCGAAGAATTTGGTTCCGTCTATGAAGGATTGCTTGAATACCAACCGGTTTTTCATAGTAATCCTTTTTCTTCGGACGAGAGTAAAGCTATCGAGTTTGTCTTCGCCCAAGGCGACCAACGCGCCGCCACGGGCTCTCACTATACTCCGGATGAATTGGTACAGCCGCTGATCAAGCATTCTCTGGATTACCTGATTGCCGATAAACTCAAGGATGCCAATCCCGAACAAGCCTTGCTGAGTCTGCGTGTCGCCGATATTGCCTGCGGTTCCGGTCATATTCTTCTGGCCGCAGCTCGGCGCATCGCTACTGAACTGGCCATTGTGCGCACCGGCGAAGAACAACCATCCCCGTCAGCTTTTCGTGCGGCTATCCGTGACGTAATCCGTCAGTGCATTTATGGCGTGGATTTGAATCCTTTGGCGGTCGAATTGTGTAAGGTCGCACTATGGCTGGAAGCGCACAATCCCGGCGAACCGCTCAACTTTCTTGACCACCATATCAAATGCGGCAATGCCATCGTTGGCTTTGCCCGGCGAGAGGAACTGGAGCGAGGTATACCGGATGAGGCATTTAAAATTATGCCGGGTGATGAAAAAGACATTGCTGCGCTTTATCGTAAACAAAATAAAGAAGAACGAAAATCGCAAGGCCAAGGCCATCTTGTTCAATTCGATCCCCAGATTGCACAACAACTCGAAGCCATTCTTAAAAACTGGCAGGAATTATCTAACCTGCCGGAACACAATCCCGAGCAGATAGATAGCAAAAAGCGCCGCTTCCTGGAGTTCAGCCAAAGTCAGGATGCCTGGACTTTATCTGAAATCGCCGCGATGCCGATTGCCCAGTTTTACATTGAAAAAACCAACGCCAACAAACACAAACTGATCACTGATGCTGAATACCGCCGCTTTTTGAAGGGACAACAAACACCACAAGGTCAGGCGGTAGCGGAAGCGTTTACTATAGGCTTGAAAAAGCGTTTTTTCCATTGGTTTTTGGAATTTCCCGAAATTATGGCTAGAGGCGGATTTGATTGTATTTTGGGGAATCCGCCTTATCTGGGAGGAACTCATTTGAGCGGAACCTACGGTTATCCGCTTTGCAATTACGTCAAATGGGAGTTTCGGCCAGCTGGATTGAGTGATTTAGTTGCCTATTTTGTACGTCGTATTTTTGCTCTTTTGAACCCACATGGTTTCACCGCATTTATTACAACTATACTTAGTGCGGTCGTAAATTGAGCTTTATGCTAAGCTGCCCCAGAGAGGTTGACATACATTTTTAGTTTAGCATTATGCCTTGTTGGCAGGAGGCTTTCCCATGACGATTCATCTTGAATTCAGCCCAGATACCGTATCTAT
>CANNKG010000142.1 GCA_947505105.1 Methylococcaceae bacterium
AGCGCCCCTTTTCGTCATCAAAAATACGTTTAATTTCTATTGATAATAATTGGTTAGCTTGGTCTCTATCTGAAATAGGTCGCCGTTTCCAATCATAATAGCCACCCCGAGAAACCGATAATGCACGGCACATCAGTTTCACTGGCAATTGATCCTCATTAGTTTTAATCATCGCGTACTTTACCGGGGTTGTTTCGCAAAGTACGCTGCCGCCTTTTTAAAAAGGCAACTTCCTCTTCTAATCGGGCATTTTAACGTTTGAGGCGTGCCATTTCTGCTTGTTGTAACTTTTGATCTTCAAATGTCACTCCGGTTTGATTGCGTTTAGCTTTCCAGTTATACAACAGGGATTCTGCTAGCCCCAAATCCTGTGCAACCTTTGGAACGCCATCTTTATCAGTACGTGCTAAGGCTTGTTCCTTGAATTGCGCTGTATATTTCTTACGGACAATCGGTGTAATTGAGTCTTTTTTGGTTTTCATAGTTTACCTCGGTGAGAGAGATTACTCTCTTAGCCGAGTGTCCGCTAGATCTGGGCAAGATCAAATCTGTTCTTGCACAATCCGTCGAACTGGCTAGAGCCATGCGTAGTTTTCCTTAACTTTTTTGAGTATGACCGTGCTAAAATTTATGTATGGATTTTGAAATAATTGGTTAAATTAGACATGCCGAAACTTTCGCTCGCGGTTCTGCAATCAGAGAGCTGCCACGTCTCCGTAAATTTCATGGGTTGGGCAATTGGCGTAAGCGAAAAGGTTTCGCTACAGTTCGCTTGCCTGATGGTTCTATTCGCGATGCAGAGATTCACTGGTATGAAGCTACCGGTATTGGCAAACGCGAGTTTAAAATTAAGCGATATTTGGATATTTAATTATGAAAGCACACGAATTTGTTGTTTGTGTCGATAACCATGGCTACGAAGTATCACTGGAAATGCGTAAGCTCTATGAGATAGTCACTGATGTCGATGCAGAAAAGCATGGTCAAATTAGAGTTATTGATGAATCTGGTGAACACTATCTTTATCCTGCAACTGCTTTTAATCGCATTAGCTTACCTGACAGCATTATTGATCGTATTTTCATGGCGCACACCTAACCTAAAAACCTCTCCCAAATGAGGGCGTAACTCACTATATAAAGTTCGTCGCCTACATTTCGGTATAAAAACTACATGATCCTAAAAAGAGAAGTTGAGACCTTAAAATTCCGTTCGCCCTGAGTTTATCGAAGGGTTGAACGGGATTTTAAGGTCTCACCGTCTGGGTGAACGCATAGAAAACCGTCCATGCATCGACTGGGCTCAGCACGAACGGTTTTCTATGCGTTGAACGGCGCTATTTAGGATGATATTTACAATCCCATCTTGAATGACTTAAGCTTTCTTTATCGTCCATCGAACTCTCCTCTTTCGTGTACTTGGCGGTTCACGATTACGAGTGTTCTGGTGGACTTCTGTTAATGTCAAACCTTTGCTGTCTCCCCGGCAAAGCCGGGGGATTTCCCATTATTTGTTAATCCTGAGTATCTTATTTCAGCGGTTACTTCGGTTACCCCAGTTACCACCAGTAATGACGTGGTTTCTAGCGGTAACCAAGAGGTAACCACAACGGTTACCTTTGATGATGCGATAGACCAAAATGAGCAGCCACCCGATGAAAATTTAAAATAATTAGAACCGGATAGACCAAGTTATGCGGTCTACGACGACTACACCGAATTTGGAAAGTCCAGCGTCTGGTATCACGGAAGAAAAACCAATAAGGACGGCAATATAACTGAAATTGATGAATGGATATGCGTGCCATTGCATATTGACGCTGGAAGTTGTGATCAATCAGATAGCAATTACGGATTATTACTCAGATTTAAAAACCGTAATTGTCGCGAGCGTGTCTGATTGATGCCAATGGAAATGCTAAAAGGTAGTTGCGAGGAATTACGCGGTGAGTTGTTGAGACTTAGCTTAGCTTTTGATATCCGCAATGTTAGATTCCATTTGCCCAATTATCTACTGTCAAGCAAGCCAAATAAGCAGCTTTAGTGCGCGTTAAAACTCGGCTGGTATGATGATTGTTTCGTCTTACCGGATAGGGTTATCGGTAATCGTGATGATATTTTTTTTTCAATCAGATCACGCACTGACGGCAGAATATCAACAGAAAGGTGACTTAAAAAGCTGGCAGCAATAGGCGATAGACCGTTAAAGGAATGATCTGCTGTCGAAGTTTTGACAACATTGAGAAATATCCGGCAGCACCTTTGCTATCGACTGTGGTTGATGATTTTTTAGTCCGTTACAATCAAAACAACAAATCCACTCTGACAAAACTCCAAGCAACCTTGCCCATCTTTGTTGAATTGATTGGCAACAAACCGATGGCGGATTCAACTCCACCGCAAACTCCCAACGCTATCATGAAAGTTTGCGGTTGTTCAGTTATTTACAGTCTTTAGTGCATTGCCGCAATAATGGCATCAGCCATTTCAATGGTGCCGGATTTTGAATTTGGATTCAAATCTGGGGTCACATGAATACCTTCAGCGACCACTTTTTCAGTCGCTACTTGAATTTTATCCGCAGCCGCATGTTCGCCCAGATGATGCAGCATCATGACACCTGCCATAATGACCGCGACTGGATTAGCGATATTTTTGCCGGCAATATCGGGCGCACTGCCATGCACGGCTTCAAACAATGCCGCATCCTGACCAATATTCGCGCCCGCAATCAAGCCTAGACCACCGACCAGACCCGCGGTTAAATCGGATAAAATATCGCCAAACATATTAGTGGTTACCACGACATCAAATTGATGGGGATCCATCACCATGTGCATGCAAATTGCGTCAACAATCTTTTCTTCAAATGCGATATCAGGGTAACGCGCCGCCACTTCCTTAGCAACATCCAAAAACAAACCGGATGAACACTTCAAGATATTGGCTTTATGGCACACCGTGACTTTTTTACGATTATTGGCTATGGCATATTGGAAGGCATACTCGACAATACGTTCAGAACCTTTACGGGTAATAACAGCCAAACTGGTTGCGATATCTTTTTGACTGGTTAAATAATGCTCCAAACCCATGTACAAGCCTTCAGTATTTTCACGAACGATCACAATATCGATGTTTTCATAATGCGACTTAGCTCCAGCCCACGATCTGGCAGGCCGGACATTGGCATACAGATCGTACTGCTGCCGTAAAGCCACATTGATACTACGAAAACCTTTCCCTACTGGCGTTGTTAAAGGGCCCTTGAAGACGATTCGATTTTTGTCAATTGAAGCCAGAGTTTCATCGGGAATCGGATTACCCAATTTTTCATAAGCCCCCATACCGGCTTCCGCTTCGTCCCATTTAATTTTGACCCCGGACGCTTCAATAACGCGAACTGCCGCGTCCATTATAGAAGGCCCGATGCCATCACCTTTAATTAACGTAATATTGTGCATGCTATTCTCCACGATGACTAAAATAGTGGAGATCATACACTAATTATGCCAAGATAAAATTCTGATATTAACTTTTTAACAATTAGCCTCTAAGCTCCTAGAATACTCAAACGATAAGCACCGCCCTACACTTAGCCATGCCCCAAAATATCTACTCATTGAGCAATTACGCGCCAAATTGGGAATTGCTGTACGCTTTCAGTGTTCATAATGGGGTTTTTCTTTTATACTTAGCGACTGAAATTGACCAAGGAGTTATCATGGAAAAACCATTTATCTTACACATGCTCACGACTGCAAAAAACTTAAGCCCTTTCGATGTCAATATGGCGATGGATGCTGGTTGGATTTCAGCAGTCCCGTATATCAATGTCGAACCGAGCGAAATTCGTGGGCTCGTTCAAGACGTCATTTTTTCGCGGAGTTCGAAAGGACTCAAACGCACCGGGATATTCATAGGTGGACGTGATGCCAAACAAGCGATGGACATGCTGAAATCGGCTAAAAACTCAATGGTTCCTCCGTTTGAAGTTTCGGTATTTGCTGATCCGAGTGGGGCGTTTACAACGGCGGCTGGTATGGTTGCGGCGGTAGAGCGCGAGTTAAATAACAAATTTAACACGACGCTTGAAGGCAAAAATGTGCTTGCTTTAGGCGGAACAGGTCCTGTCGGTCAAATTGTATCGGTTATCGCGGCGAGTGCTGGCGCTAACGTCAGAATTATCGGTCGGCAACTGGATAGAGCGCAAAATATTGCCGACCTATGCAATGAAGAATTCAGCGAAAGCCCACTTAATATCCAGGCAGGTGCAGACGCCGATAAAGCTGAGTATATGAAAACTGCTGATGTAGTTTTTGCAACAGGCGCGGCCGGTATTGAATTGCTGAGCGCGCAATTAATTGCAAATGCGGGCCAATTGAAAGTCGCTGCTGATGTTAATGCGGTTCCACCTTCTGGAATTGCAGGCCTTGATGCATTTCATGATGGAACGCCTCTCGCCGGTTCAAATTCAGGCGCAGTAGGAATTGGCGCCTTGGCGATCGGCAATATCAAGTATAACTCCCAAAATAAACTACTGAAGAAAATGATAGAAAGTGAAAAACCAATCTTCCTGCATTTTGAGCATGCCTTCGAAGTTGCGCGTGACTTTATCAAAAACAATGTTTAACAGCTGCTCGCTCCAGTTTAGTGCTTACCCAAGAATAGAGGTTTTCTAATGGCAAAAAAAAGCATTCTGCACATGTTAGACCCCATGCCACACAATAGTCCTTTTGATATCAATATGGCAATGGACGCCGGTTTTGACGTGTTAATGCCCTACAGCAATGTAAAAATTGACAGTGTGCATGGACTGGTTCAGGATGCCATTTTTTCTCGTGGACCTCAAGGCATTAAACAAACCTCGATATTCCTTGGAGGACGCGATTTGGCGTTAGCAATGGATATGTTGATGAAATGTAAACAGGCGATGGTGCCGCCGTTTGAGGTATCGGTTCTAGCGGATCCAAGTGGTGCATTTACCACTGCCGCCGCACTGGTGGCCTGCGTCGAGCAACAGCTCAAACAAAAACATCAACAATCTCTGCAAGGTTCTACTGCGGTAGTCTTTGGCGGTACCGGTCCGGTTGGAATCGCAACCGGCATTATTGCTTCACTGGAAGGCGCGGACACTATTCTGGTTGATCATTTATCAATCGATACTGCAAACGACATTGCCAAAGAATATAATCGGCGCTTTCATTGCAATTTAAGAGGTGGGGTTGCCAATTCAAATGCTGAAAAAATTAACTTGATTGAAAATGTTGATCTGATCTTTTCGACCGCCAAAGCTGGAATTCAAGTATTGAACGCGGAAGTTCTACAGCATGCCAAGCAGTTGAAAGTGGCAGGTGACGTTAATGCCGTCCCACCGTCGGGTATTGAAGGGGTTAAATCCAAATTTATGGGTGAACCACTAGTTACCGCGCCGAATGCTAAAAATGCGGTTGCCGTTGGTTCATTAGCGGCCGGCAACATCAAATATCGTTGCCAACAAGAGTTACTAAAGTTAATGCTAGAAACTGATCACCCGGTTTATCTAGATTTTCGGAGTGCTTTTAATAAAGCCCGAGAATTATTGAATAATTAAACCCCACTTTGCAGCGTGCATGAAACAACTTGCACAACTGGCTCCCTCTCCTTCCGGGAGAGGATTGTGGTGTGGGGATTTAAATCGTTCAAGTCAATAATATCCTAGCAGGCTTATTGATTAGACAATAACCTGGCTTAGCACTTATCACTTGTAAATTTTCTTATTAGTGATCATCTTCTGTATTGTCTATGAAAATTAACTTCCGCGCTGTCAACTATTCAACCGCAATCGGCCTATTTCTAGGTTTACTATTATTTGCCTTCATTATTTTTTATAGCGCAAACAATAGTCTAGCCTATCTGAATATCCCAAGTTTGCTGATCATTGTACTCGGCACGCTATCAGCAGTCTGTTTGAGTTATCCGTTGCGCGATATTAAACAGGCACTCAAATCAATCCGACTCATATTATTTTATGAAAGTCTCGATCCACGCCAAGATGCCGAAGAAATTATTCGAGTTGCTCATCTATGGTTTAACAAAGATATGCTTGGCGTCGAAAACTTGATCGACAGCATTAACAATTCATATCTAAAAACCGGTTTTCAACTGGTCATTGATAATACCCCGATTGACGATATTTTGACTTTGCTCAAATGGAGAATTACACGTTTACGTGCCAAGGAGCAAGTCGCCGCCAATATATTTCACAGTATGGCCAATTATTCCCCCGCGTTCGGCATGGTCGGCACCCTGGTCAGTTTGATCAACATGCTACAAATTATCAATGCCAAAGACATCAATGCCATCGGCTACAATATGGGGATTGCGTTGATTACTACCTTTTACGGGCTAATTTTTGCTAATCTCATTTTTAATCCGATTGCGATTAAACTCGAACGTCGTACCGAACAGCGCGTTATGATCATGAGCATGGTAATGGAAGGTATCGCTCTCATTGCCGAACGGCGTACTCCGGCCTATATCCGGGAAACACTTGCTTCATTTATCGTCCATTACGATAATGAATTGCAACGCTAATATTACAGTACCACCACACCGTCATGGAACCCAAATCCCCACGCACTAAAATTGATAGCAGTGAACTGATCAATGATCTATTGAATGATCAATGTTATGCGTCAAATAAAAACTGGCTTATCAGTTATCTCGACGTCTTTGTGTTGGTAGTTATGTTGATGGTTACCTTGGTATCTTTAAGCGAATTCAAAAAACAGCCTAAACCGACTAAACAAGATCAAGTGAAATTGATCGAAGCGCCACAGCGCGATGCACCTAAGAAAAATGAACTCAAACCAACGACCCCTCCTTCCCTTGTTCCACCGGTAATTCAACCAAATACCGAATCACCTGTTGATCATTCCATCGAAGCTGTAAGTGAACCGGAAATCATCGCGCCTCTTCAACCCTCCGAAAAATCAGCCGATTTGCTTCCAAGCATCGAAGCGACACCAGATAAGAACTTGCAATTGCACGACCAACTTCAGGAACAAATAAAAAACTTAGGCTTGGAAAACTCGTTTCAGGTCAGCTTTAATCAGGGTTTTGCGGAACTTGAAATTCAGGATAAGGTGTTATTTCAATCATCAGCCGCCGATCTAACCCCCTCAGGAAAAGAGCTGTTAGCGAAATTAATCCCAATTTTAACGACTTCGGTAGGCTTGATCTTAATTGAAGGTCATACCGACAATAAAATAATCAAAACCAAACAATTTCCATCCAACTGGGAACTCGGCGCCTCACGAGCTAACAGTGTGTTGCATGTATTAATGGCTAATGGCATCGCCGCAGAAAGGTTACGGGCGATTAGTTTTGCCGATACCAAACCCATCGCCGATAATTCGACTCCTGAAGGCCGTGAAAAAAATCGACGGGTTAATATCGTGGTTAAAGTAGAAAATCAAAAACCTTAATGCGCACCAACGACCCCTTTGATTCCAACCCACCCTGCATAGGATTGATAAACTCATGATTAATGTTTATAAATTTGGCCCACTCGATAAAATTTGCGACCCAAGCCCGTTCTGCGTCAAAGTTGAAGCCTATTGCAGACTGGTCGGGATACCTTATATCAGTCAATGTGGCGCGCGATTTCTGCGTAGCGCACCTAAGGGAAAATTACCCTATATTGACGACAACGGCACGATCATTGCCGACTCATCTTTTATTATCAATTACTTGAGAGCTACTTATCACGACACGCTGGATGATCACTTGACACTTACAGAAAAAGCCATTGCCCATGCGTTCACGCGGATGATTGATGAAAATCTTTACTGGGTTTTGTCTTTTGCCCGTTGGCAGTTGGCACCTAACTGGCCGATTCTGAAGAATTTGTTTTTTCGAGAACTCCCACCGCTCCTTCGAGAGATCGTACCGATTCTGGCGCGTGCTAAAGTGACCTCAGCTTTACATAAACAAGGAATGGGACGTCATTCCGAAACTGAAATTTTTGAAATAGGCGCACAAGATCTTACCGCGCTTTCCGATTTGCTAAGTGATAAAACCTATTTTTTTGGAGACAAGCCCTGCTCTTTCGATGCGGTCGCCTATAGTATTCTTGCCCAATTTATTCTGTCCGATAGTTTTAGCGCGCCAATTTTTGATAAGGCTAAAACTTACGACAATTTGGTCAATTTCACGCAACTATTTCACCAACGCTACTTTCTTGACCCGGCAAGTCACGACAATTAAGGTCCGGTATGGAAATTAAAGAGTTCTATGGCACCTAAAATTTCGATTATTATCCCGACGTTGAATGAAGCGGCAATCATTGACGCCAGTTTACGATATTTACAACCGCTGCGCCCTGACTGTGAACTTATTCTGGTGGATGGTGGCAGCACCGATGAGACTATCATCTTGGCAAAACCTTTGGTGGATCTGGTTTTATCGGCACCCCCTGGACGCGCGATTCAAATGAATGTGGGTGCACAACAAGCTAAAAGCCCCCTCTTACTCTTTTTACATGCCGACACTCAGTTACCGGCACAGTTTTTACAATTGTTTGGAAATTTCGAAGCCAGTCATTTATGCTGGGGACGCTTTGACATCTCTCTGATAAGCAGGCATCCGTTAGTAAAGATCATTTCCCTGATGATGAATTGGCGCTCTCGTATTACCGGAATCTGTACTGGAGATCAGGCGATGTTTGTCCGCCGCGACGCTTTCGAGGCTGTGGGGCGATTTACCGAAATCGCGCTCATGGAAGATATCGATCTCTCAAATAAACTCAAACACCTGTCGCCGCCCTATTGTATTCAAACAAAAGTTCACAGTTCGGCAAGACGCTGGCATACCTTCGGTCCATTTAAGATGATGCTATTGATGTGGAGTTTGCGTTTGCGTTTTTATCTGGGAGTAACCCCGGAAAAATTAGCCGCGTTATATAATCAAGGTCGCTTCTTTTAATTATTCTGGAGTGATTGCGCGGCTATTGTTGACTAATTGTTGTCCTGTTTAACGTTTTATCTATGGCAATGGATTCGTCGTTTTTAGACTAAACTGCCCGTTAGGTTCCAGGAGCATCTCAACTTGATACCAAGTCGATAAGACTTTCACTAAAGGAATGTTCAATACCTTTGAAATATCTGAATAATTTGGCAGCGTGCTGTTACTCGCATAAAACGCCGCAAGGTCTTGGATATTTTGCGAAGTCAAAGGGCCAACCTGCGCCTGCATGGCCGAATTAATACGCTGACCGGACTGAAAAGCCTGTAGTTGTTTAATCAGATAACTTTCCTTTTGACCGGCTAAGTTCGGATATTGATCGGTCGAACTAAGCCCATAAGCGCCATGACAACTTATACAGGCACTACTGATTTCCTGGCCTTTGCGTGCATCGCCACTGTGCGCGACAACCGGCGTTACACTGATAATCACTAATATTATATTTCGTAAAATCATAAACTATCCTCGGTGATCATATGAAAGAAGTTACTTCGATGCCAAAATCTCAAAATCAATGAATACGCGCAGGCGTAGCGGACATTAAATCGTTATCCCATGCCCCATCAACTTGAACATGAGCTAAGGCACCTAATTGAACGGCCTGGATCAAATTATGATTCAGATACACATACGTTCCAGGCTGTTTAAAGTGATATATAGCGGCAACTGCGGTGCCGCCCGGCACAAACCAAGTTTCCTGATTAGTGATGGGCTTATCATCGAATGAGCCTCCTTGCCAGACCAGATCGCCATGACCGCCGATTAGGTGTGGTCTAGAATCTTCATTGGCTTGAGAATGAATAAATAGCACATTTTCACCGACTTTTGCGGTCATAGCGGATTTCCCGGTTAAACCGCCAACTTTTCCGTTAAAAACCACATAACTTGGAACCAATTTTTTGGTCACATCCAAGACATCCGGCAAAGATGCCAATACCGAATCATAATGTTTATAATTGCCGCGCTCATCTTTAGGAAGATAGTATGATTGTTCACCTATGTAATAGGCACGGTCGTATTTGATCGAATTACCCTTTTCATCTTTTAAACCATCGCGTGGTAAGACCATTAACGCACCGCTCATGCCCATAGTTACGTGAAATGGCGTCATCAGGCCGCCTGGTGCGCAATGGTAAACAAAAACCCCGGTTTTAGTCGCTTTAAAGCGCAATTGAACTTCCTGACCCGGAGCTACCTTGGTGATTGCAGCTCCTCCCAAAGCCCCCGTTGAACCATGAAAATCAATATTGTGAATCATACTGTTGGTTGCGGGATTAATCAGCGTTAATTGAATGTAATCATTCTGATGTACTACGATAATCGGCCCCGGTACTGATCCATTATAAGAAGGCGCCATTATTTTAACGCCCGGAGCAATTTCGGTTTCTTTCTCTTGAATGGTTAATTCAACCTGAATATTCTTAGGCGCCGAATTATCAACCTGTTCGTGATGTGGTAAAAATGGTGGTGGCACTAATTCTTGCGTAATTGCGACCATATTATTGTCGGCAGCCTGGAGAGCGCCGCATAACAATAAACTGCAAAATAAACTTATTTGAGTTGCTAATATTTTCATATTACCTCACCATAACACATTATTGTTACTATGATTTTTTTTAGGAATTAATCGAAAATACCGTTTATCAACAACTCCAAACCTAATAATTTTAAGTGTGTCAGGTATTTACAATTTCGACTTGATTATAGCCTAAACTGGTAAAAATGGTAACATATAAAACCAAGCTTGATATAAGATTTTTGCCTACTTTATAAAATTATACTCTTACAAAAATTTATTAAATCTTAAATAAGTCTTAATATATCTTCTAAAAAAAGGAGTGAAATTTAATCAAGCACTTGGAAGCTTATTATGGTTTTTTTCAAAACAAGCTTCTAATCGGATAAATTATTCAACAAAAGTTCTTAACAATTAGCCCTAAAAACCTTTTGTAGATTAATGTATAATTTATGAGAGGCTGCAAGATATTAACAAAATATTTTTTTAGCACCTTAGATTATTTTGAACAAAGCTTTGTATACCCCATACCTGTTCTGTAAGCCATGAATATCAGCTATAGTCAAACTGATGACCGTCGAAGACATGATCGTAAAATGTTTTGTTGCAAGGCATATCTTACCTTACTTCACCAAAAACCTATTTTGACCTACACCGTTGATATTAGTCATGATGGGATATGCGTCATAGCCTCGGAAAACTTGAAACCACATTCACTGTGTAAAATTCGCTTTTCGCTATTAATGAATACGAATGTAAAACATTTTGTGGAAGTGGATGCACGCATCATCTCAAGTATTTATAGAAGCGGCGACGGCTTTAGAATCAGCTTGCAATTTGTTAACACTTCAGCTTCTGCCATCTCCTCTATTGTCGAATTTTTAGAAAACTAATAACATATAAATTAATTCGCCTAAAGACGCTATGTATAAAACTGATGTAGCCTCACTAAGTATTTATAAGAAAATGCCCAAATTGAACCCTATTCACCAGCATGACCGATTGATAAGTGTTCGATCATGCCGGCAGGAGTAAAACAACAATAACTCATTTTTTCCGTAGTGGAATAAATCCATTCCAACTCTTACGAAAGAACGTTAGCAATTGGCGATCTTCAATGGCTCATTATCCAAAGCTGCTTTCGAATTTCTCACCGAGCGAATTTTCTTAAGATCAATAATTCCGCGAGAAGAATTAATTTTATCTTTCATGCCTTTGCCGGGTCTAAAATAGACGGCCGCTTTAGCCGGAGCGGTGAAATACTCGCCTGTTCTTGGATTATGCGCTTTGCGTGGCGAGCGATGGTGTAAACTAAATGCACCAAAATCTCTTATTTCAATCCGCTCACCCTTCTCCAACGACTCCATCATCTGTTCAAGAATACACTCAACCGCCAAAACTACTTCTTCTCTTAAGATATGGGGTTGACGTTTACATAGTGCATTTATAAGTTCTGATCTTAACATTGGTTACCTCCATGAAAATTGCAAAAAATCGTAGTTTTACTTGATTCTGAATGACTGTGATCTACATAAAAATAATTTTTTGTGTTAGTGCTTTTCGAATTCAAGAACTGAATCAAACCTATCTTATTTATTGAGTGATAATCGTATAAGAACTTCAATATCAACCAGATAGAGAGTAAGCCTTAACGCCTTTCATAGAAAAGTACCGGCTTTATTTGCTGATATCAAAATCGCATAATTTTGAACATATTAGTCGTATAGCCCAAATTGAACAAAAAATTGAGATTAAACATACCAACTCAACACTAGCATCTACAAATTAAAATTTAACGACTCACTCGCCTTCAATAATTTCTATATACTACTGGTTAACCCTATAGTAACTAAGACATATATTTTCTTAAATAGTTGCTATCTCTCACTAAAAATATGTATTTTTAATCTACGGCGGATTCAACTCCGAAGTGCAATCCTAGTTGTCATGCGGCCTTCGGCAAAGATTCTGCAAAAAAGACTGAATGAGGTGTTTTATAGTTAAGGCTTTTCCGTGGTCGATGGTTAAGTTTTTTCATCACCTCCTCGACATCCTTAT
>CANNKG010000143.1 GCA_947505105.1 Methylococcaceae bacterium
ACTCAGTCAATTTTGTTTTGTCGAGTACTTATAAATACCCCGTTCGTCCTGAGCTTGTCGAAGGATTTGCGGTTCATGGTTCGACAAGCTCACCACGAACGGTTTTTTTTGAACTACACCCGCCATAATTAAATTGACTGAGTACTAGGTAGAGCTTGCGGAATCCGGGGGGATACTTCGATGCCCCCTATTCCGCGCCGCTCTATACGGACTAGGGATTTTTTTATGACTCATTCCCATTGTTTAAGTTATTTTCACTGCTTAATATTCAAGCTTCTGGAACTTGCGCTTTCAGAAAATCATTAAAATTCGTATCTGAATTGATAATATGCTTGCCCCATCTATCCATAAATTCGTGGATATCTTGTTGATTCCAGCTCTGTTGTTCAATATTCCGTGTCATCGTGGTCAATTTTTCGAGCATTGCATTATGTTCGTTAATATGGCCTTTTGAGCTCTGATAAGCCGATTGGTTCATGATGAGTTCTTCCGCTTCAAAATGGGCTTTGACATGCAGGTAGAGTAGGTCGATATTTTGCTTGAGTTCCAGAGGACTACTCGATGAAACCAGTTGATTAGCCAGATTGAACAGATCGCGGTGTTCGCTATCCATCAGGGCATCGCCGAGTTGATACAGATCATCCCAGACAAAGTGATACATACTGCCGGAGGAAAGTTTGCCGGAACTACCTTCGGGACGTCGATGCAGGGCAATATTGGTCGGCGTAGCGGTATCGCCGCCTAATTTGAACACAAATTTTTTCCGCGCGTCGTGATACTGATCATTGCCGTAGAAGTTCGCATACATCTGCGTCAGTTCGAATTTCCGGTAAGCGGCCAATGGTTTGATCGATTCATCCTGACAACGCTTTTTGGCTTTCAGTTGCAAGCTATTGCTTAATTCTTCCGGATGGCTGGCATAAGACTTGGTAAGATGTTTGATTTGCGCATGGAAAATTTTATGTTGCTTGTCGAGCACTTTGTCGATCATGCCGAGTCGCCACCCACGTTTGGCGCTGATCGGCAGACGTTGTTCGGTCAGAGACATGGCGAGTTCATGTCCTACTCGCTTGGGAAGTAAATAAGTCCAATATTCGGAACCATAGAGTTCACCCATATTTTTGTAGTGAGGGTTAAATATCACCCCATCACGCGCAAACACCAAATCCGCTGCAATCGCCAGAATTGCGCCACCGGCTCCCGCATTTCCAGCTACGGCGCTAATCGTCACTTTATCTAAAGTTGTAATGATCTGATAGATCAAATCGTCGATTGCATTGATGTTCAACCAGGATTCATGGGCGGGATCGTCGGCCACTTCGATATGATTCAGATGAATGCCGTTCGACCAGAACTCATCACCGCCCATCAGCACAATCACATTGACCGGTAAGGTTGCGACATGCTGGTAGACTGACAGCAATAATTGGCATTGTTGGGTACTCATACCGCCATTGTGAAACGGAAAATATAGATAGGCGACGTCGTGCTCTTGTTCGTACCATACTTCCTGGCACGGCAGTTGGCGTCCAGGTTGGCGATAGTTGATCTGGAGCTGAGTAAGGCTTTTGGATGAGAAACCGAATAATGAGGGTGTTGCTTTTGCTAAAAGTTCTTTGAGTACGAAGGTCGCCGGTAATTTGACGCCTTTTTTACCATTCGGCAATTGCGGTTGCAGGTGACCAATCCATATTGCGCCATCGACCGTGGCGCGGCACACCGCATGATCGGTCATGGCGATAAACTCGCCGGGTTTGCCTCTCAAATTCGGCTCGGCAGCGCCATTAAAAACATAGTAGGGCAGGCCGTTAATTTCATCGAGTACCCCAGGGCTTCCGTCTGCGGCGCGCATGCGCATTAGAATTTCCCGGGTAGAATGTTTTTTCCAGTTAAGGCTTCGTTCCGCTTGCTTCATTAATGGGCGCAGTTGGCCTTTTGTTGTTGGTTTCGAATAATCGAGCACCTCTGCTTTGAAATCCGGCGCGTCAATGTAGGTCAGGGCTTCCCATAAGCAATCAATCGCCGTTTGGGTCACTTCCCGATAAAACAGACTGCTTTTGGTAGCGTCCCGCATCGGAAAGGTTTTGCTCGCCCAGATCGGCCCGGCATCCATTTCAGCTTCTGCTTGCATTAGCGTGACGCCCCATTCTGAAGCGCCTTCCTGAATCGCCCAATCGAGCGAAGAGGGACCACGATCACCTTTAATGCCAGGATGCACAATTAGGCAAGTGTAGTTATTATAAATTTCAGGTGGAATTTTTCGCGTCAAGAACGGACAGATGATCAGATCAGGTTTGAACAGGCTAACACCTTCGAGCAGTAGTTCGATATCGCCTAAATGTAGTTCGATTGAGACAATAAAACCAGCATCTTGAAGTTCGGTAAAAAATCGCTGAGTTAGTCCTGAAAAAGCGGAAGAAATTAATAAAATACGCATCGTAAGTACCTCCATATAGGAAAAAGTCTGAATATTTATGGTTAGGTTCGGGCGCTGAAACGGGATCGATAACTTTGAGGATTAACCCCTAACTGCCGGATAAAAGTCCGACGCATGCGTTCCGGATCATTAAAACCGGCTTTATCGGCGACCGATTCAATCGGTAAATCCGAACCCGTTAAATATTGCCGAGCCGCATCCAGTCGGGCTAATTCGACGAACTTGGCGGGCGTCATGCCTGTTTCCACTACAAATTGACGAGCAAAATTGCGCGGACTCATCGCCATTCGATCAGCAAGTGCTTCGACGCTTAAGTCCTGTTCCGGATGTTCGATAATAAATGCTTGAAGTTCTCGGAAATCAAGGCGTTCTGATGATCGGCTGAGCAGAAAGGCGCTGAATTGTGCCTGCCCGCCCGGACGTTGCAGAAATACCACGAGATAGCGCGCGACAAATAATGCCAATTCTTGACCCCAATCTTCGGCAACCAATGCTAATGCCAAATCTATGCCGGAAGTGATGCCGCCGGAAGAGTAGATATGCTCATCGCGGATATATATTTGATCCGGTTGCAGATCGACGGCGGGATATCTTTGTTGTAATTGGTCGCTGTAAGCCCAATGGGTCGTGGCGCGTCGATGATCGAGCAAGCCGCATTCCGCTAATAAAAAGGCGCCGCTACACACGGAAGCTAGTCGTCTAACTTGCGGCGCCATCTGAGTAATCCACTGAACTAAAGGTTTATCTTCGACTACCGGCAGCATATCGTTGGCACCCGGAATTAACAGGGTATCTATGTCGGTTGGTATTTCGTGGTAAGAGTGGGTAGCTACAATTTGTAACCCGGAAAGGGTGGTGATTGGGCCGGGCTGTTCGGCAATGATTTCAATCGGATAGGCGAATTCGTTGAGTTTACCTTGTCGTTGTAGACCGATACTGGCGAAGCTAAAAACTTCAAAGGGTCCTGCTATATCAAGAATTTCCGCGCCGGGAAACGCCAATATCCCAATTTTGCGTATCTTGGAACTATTCGGTAATGGTGTTGTTAGTAGAGATTGGTCGGGCATTGTTGATCTCCTTTATTGGTAACCGATGGTCATTAATTTTGATAGCCGCAAGGCGTTTTTTGATTTGTTTCCTTAAATAAAATGATAAATATGAAACTTAACTATAAGCTAAACCTAAGTCACTTGACTAGATTTATTCTTGAGACTTGCCATAAATTCAAATGACTATTTTGAATTAATTCAATTTTTGTACAAGGACAAACTCCCCTCATTTTCTGCCATTATTAAGCGGCGTTTGATTGATGATGTTGGGTTTTAGGCTAATGATTTGGTAGGTATACTTTTGATAATAACGGTAGCAATTTGAAATGCCCGTAATTATTGGTCAATATTGCAATGATCAGCATAGTTTGGCTGACAAAAATTTCCCTATGACATGACTTAACGGTAAAATTCGGGTTTTTCTTAAACTATCGGAGCAGTGGCTAAATGGGAAGAGCCTATCAAAATCGTAAAGTGTCTATGGCGAAGACAGCGGATGCCAAGACCAAAGTGTATAGTAAATTCGGTCGGGAAATTTATGTGTGCGCCAAATCGGGGGGCGTTGATCCGTCCGGCAATCTGGCTTTGCGCGGCTTGATTGATCGTGCTAAAAAGTCCCAAGTTCCGGGGCATGTTATTGACAAAGCTTTGGACAAGGCCAAAGGCGCAGGCGGTGAAGATTTTGCGGTCGCACGTTATGAAGGTTACGGCCCCGGCGGCTGTATGGTTATTGTCGAATGTCTGACGGATAATCCTAACCGAACGTTTGGCGATGTGCGCCTCTGCTTCACTAAAACCAAGTCTAAAATCGGTAACCAAGGCGCGGTGAGCCACATGTTTGATCATGTCGCCATTTTTGCGTTTCAAAATGATGATGAAGATGCAGTGCTTGAAGCTTTACTTGGCGCCGATGTTGATGTTAGCGATGTTGAAAATGATGCGGGCAAAATTACCGTGTTCGCCTCACACGCCGATTTTTTCAAAGCCAGACAAGCGCTGGTCGATGCGTTTGGCGAAATCGATTTTGATGTCGACGAGATTCAATTTATTCCAAAAGGCTCAACGCCGATCAGTGGCGATGATATTCCAATGATGGAAAAATTTCTGGATATGTTGAATGATCTCGATGATGTGCAGAATGTCTACCATGACGCTGAGTTTTAGGATTTAGTCAGGATTGACTTAAACAATAGGCTAAGTTGCAAGCAATTCTCAATTTGGACAGTCTGATGGTCGGAGAGGGTTAATCGAAGAACGACGTAAACCTATCCCGACAACGTTATTGGCTTCAAATGGAGAATTGCTGCTAAGCTGACCACCCATGCAAATTACAGTTTTTTGATTCTTTAACGCAGTCGAAATTTACCTTCGCCGAATAACTTAGCCACGCCATGTGGTTGAGCACGCCAATATTGAGGTGGAGCTTCAACTTGTCCGCCAAGTTTCGCAGCAGCATGCCACGGCCAGCGTGGATTGTAGAGCATACCCCGTCCTATCGCGACCAAGTCTGCGCGGCCTTCGCTAATAATCGCTTCAGCTTGTTCGGGTTCGATAATCAAGCCGACAGAAATTGTCGGTAAGCCGGTTTCGTGGCGAATTCGCTCCGCCAGTGGTACTTGAAAATCCGGGCCGACCGGAATCTTTTGGGCCGGAGAGAGTCCGCCGCTGGATACGTGCATAAACGAACAGCTGGCTTTACCTAAAGCATGAGCAAACACGAGACTTTGTTCAATATCCCAGCCGCCTTCAATCCAGTCGGTTGCCGAAATTCGAATACCCACCGGTATCGAGGGTACGGCGGCTCTGACCGCTTGGAATACCGCCAATGGAAAACGTAAGCGATTTTCGAGCGAGCCACCGTATTCATCGGCGCGGGTATTTGAGATCGGGGATAAAAACTCATGCAGCAAATAACCGTGTGCGGCATGAATTTCGATCGCATCAAGTCCTAATTGAACGGCGCGTTGGGCTGCCGAGACAAAGCGGTCGATAATGCGTTGCAGCCCGGCTTGATCGAGCGCGGTTGGCGTCATTTCATCTTCCGCGAAGGGGAGCGCCGAGGGCGCAAGCGTTTGCCAGCCGCCCGCATTAGCCGGAATTTGTAGGCCGCCTCGCCACGGCACTTCGGTTGAGGCTTTGCGCCCGGCGTGGGCGAGTTGAATCGCAATTGGCATTGAGGAAAATTGGCGCACTACGCGTAGCACTTTCTCCAATGCTTGTGCAGTGTCATCCGACCATAGACCAAGATCGGCTGGAGTAATCCGACCTTCCGGTTCGACGGCGGTTGCTTCGATAATCAATAATCCGGCGCCGGATTGCGCGAGTTGACCGAGATGAATGATATGCCAATCGCTGGCTTCACCGTTTATGGCTGAATATTGGCACATTGGCGGGATGACGATGCGATTTTTTAAATCAAGGGTATCGATGGTGTAGGGGGAAAATAATAGGCTCATTAGCGTTGTCCTTAAAATGGGGAGACATTCGTTGTCTGCCGGTTATTATAATTGAAAGGCAAACCCGTTTTAATGGGATTGGTGGTGATGACTTTTTAGTAGCAATAATTAACCTTCATGATGTTATCGACTCAGGTATGCTAAGATTTTCTAACACCTATCACCTCAAGGAGAACTTCTATGCATGCTGAACCAACTAGCCCATCCAATACTTATACCCGTATAGCCATTGTGACCGGCGCGTCTTCCGGTATTGGTGAGGCGACGGCGAGAAAATTCATTAGCGATGGTTATGGCGTTGTCGGCACTGCGCGCAATAGTGCAAAGCTTAGCGCTCTCGAAACTGAGTTGGGCGCTGGGTTTTGTGGGATAGCCGGAGATATTGCCGAAATGGCTATTGTCGACAGCTTATTTGATGCGGCGCTTGAGCGCTTCGGACGTCCGGTCGATCTGGTGGTGGCAAATGCCGGTAGAGGCTTGGGCGGGTCGGTGTTAGAAGTCGATTTGTCGAAATTTGAAGAAGTGCTCAAACTTAACGTGACCGCTACATTGGCATTATTGCAAAATGCGGCGGCCCGAATGGTCGATCAGCAAATTGACGAATTCCCGCGTCGCGCCGCTGATATTGTCGTCATCGGTTCAGTGGTGGGGAGAAATATTTCGCCATTCAGTGCGGTGTATGGCGCGACCAAATTTGCGGTGCATGCCTTGACCGAAGGTTTGCGCCGCGAAATCGGCCCAAAAGGCGTGCGGGTGTCGTTGGTGGAACCCGGTATCTTGATTAGCGGGTTTCAAGAAGCTGCAGGCTATAGTGATAAAATGGTCGAGGACTTTACATCCAGATTTGGCCCTTTACTCTATGGGGAGGATGTCGCTAATGCTATTGCATTTATGGTCAGTCAACCGCCGCATGTGCAGATAAGCGATTTGATGATTCGACCCACGCGACAAGATTATCCGTAAGTTTCATACTTACCCTTCAGGAGCGTTGAATCGATGTCCGTGTTGACACCTCAAAGTAGTAAACCGTTAACTTTACTGCTTTCAATCGATCTTGGGCATGAGCCGACGGTGCTTGCCTGTCATCAGAATGGCAACTGGGTGGCGGTTGGTACTGATTCCGGTGAAGTGATTCTGCTGGATGCCCTGACCAACCAGGAGGTCAAGCGCTGGCAAGCGCATAAGACCCGTCTGGCCGTTTTGGAATGGCATCCGCACTTGCCCTTGCTTGCAAGCGGTGGGTTGGATGGCTTTGCCAGAATCTGGGCAATCAAAGAAGACGGTTCGGTCAGTAAACTGCATGACCTTAAAGCGCATCAGGATTGGGTCGAGCATCTGGCCTGGCGCTCGGATGGACAGCAATTGGCGGTAGCATCCGGTAAAGATATTCGGTTATTTTCGGAGCAGGGCGATCTCCAAGGCACTTATCATTTTCCGCATAGTCCAATTACGGGTTTGAAGTGGCGACCGCAAGCGCCGCAATTGGCTGTGGCAGGTTATAGCGGGATTTTGCTGTTTCAGGTTTTGAATCCGCTGCTTAAACCGCGCAAATTCAGCTTCAAAGGTGCCTTAATCAGTCTTGTCTGGAGTCCGGACGGGCATACGCTGGTGGCCGGAACGCAGGATAATTCGGTGCATTATTGGCGCTTGCGTGACAATACCGAGGGCAGTTTGATCGGCTACGAACAAAAGCCGAAACAGCTTACTTGGAGTCATCAATCACGCTGGTTGGCGGCGAGTGGGAGCTCGGATGTGATGGTCTGGGCCTTTGACGGCAATGATCCTGAACTGCATGCGCCGAATCTGTTGGTTTTTCATCAGAAACCGATTACCAGTGTTTGCTTTGCGCCGAGTGGGCAATGGCTCGCCACCGGCGGAAAAGAGGGTAAATTGGCGGTGTGGTCAAAAGTGGCTGCCGAACAGCCGTTTTACACGCTTCAGGGCAAAGCGATGATCACGCACCTGGCTTGGATAGCGTCACCTTCGGCACTTAAATTGGTTGCGCTTACCCAAAACGGTATTTTAGGGATCTGGCAGCTTATTCCTAAGTCTGCCGAATCCTAATCTATTTTTATCAGCGCTTCGCGGCGCAATAATTCCGCTTTACGCGCAATTCCCCACCGATAACCGCATAACTTCCCGTTTCGACCAACTACGCGATGGCACGGAATCACGATTGCCAGCGGATTGTTAGCACAAGCGTTGGCAACTGCCCGAACCGCTTTGGGTGCGCCGATCTTGTCGGCAATTTCGCTATAGCTGGCGGTGCTGCCGAGTGGAATTTCGGCTAATGCTTGCCAGACTTTTTGTTGAAAAGGCGTGCCATGTGGATCAAGTCGGACCCTGAAATCGGGTGCCGGATGTTCTATAAACTGAAGCACTCCGGCAATATCGGCCTCAAATGTGCCGAGATCGGCTTGAAAGTGTGCCTCGGGAAATTTAGCCAGAAGATCGTTTCTTAAAACATCGGTATTATCGCTGAGAGTTAGTCCACAGAGTCCCAACTCACTCCACGCGAGCATAATCATGCCTAATGAGCAGATGCGCACGTCATAGCAAATCTGTGTTGTATGGCGGTTATTCTTCATCAGTTCTCCCTCAAGTCTCCACAATGTCTTCACATTTGCCCCAAATTTGAAGCTTATTCTATTTACAACTGAAAAGCACTTACCGCAGCCCAGTTAACAATTATTAACTTATTTTGGAGATATTCTCATGAACTCACATCAATTCATCAAAACCCTTATCGCCGTTAGTTTTGCCATTACGTTTCCTGCGCAAGTCATGGCGATGCCGAATCCTTCGGAATTTGATACCAATGGTGACGGTCAGGTGACTGCCGCTGAGGCTCAAGCAGGCTTAGCGACTTTGTTTGCCAAAATTGACACCAATGTTGATAAATACTTGAGTTTAGCTGAAGTTCAGGCATGGCGCGAAAGCGAACAGGTTACCCGTTTTACCGCTTTGGATGTTAATAAAAATGGCAAACTTGAACTCGTAGAATTACAAGTAAGCACCACCACCGCTACAACGACGACTACAACAACTGCGACAACTCGACCTAGAGGCCATGGCGGTCCGGAAGTTATGACTGAAAAGCTCTTTAAACTCTTGGATAGCGATAGTTCTGGTGATCTTTCCGCTAGCGAATTTGCACTACTTGAACCCGGAAAAGGCCAATTAATCAGACATTTTGCTGATATGGATAGCGATGGCGACTTAAAAATTTCCGAAACCGAATTTGCAACTCCGCCGGCGCATGGTGGTCCAGATGGTCAAGGCCCTGGCCATGGACCTCGTGGCGGTCGCTAAATTAGCCTTTGCTAACCGGGCTAACATCTTAAGGCGATATAACATAGGTTAATCCGTTCGTGGTGAGCTTGTCGAACCATGAGCGGATTAACCGTCCATCCTTCGACAAGCTCAGGACGAACGGTTAATCCTTGTTGCGTGAGTGTGCCACCTTAAAAGTTAGTAGCCGCTCATTGCTCTAGTCGAGAGTGGGTCAGGCAATAGGATTCAACCGGTTTTTCAAACTGCTTGAGTGGAGGTGATCTTAAGACGTAAATTTATTTTAAGGGCTCATTCCAAGCTTGTAATAGATTGCCCCCTAACCATCTATTCGCTCGCTTGCGATGTTTGGGCCATCGTCCACCTTAGCGTAAATGCGGTAGAAAATGATTCGGGGAGTTTTTGGATTTCTCCCCGGATCGCCTTAATAATTGACAGAAATTCCCATACTCCTAATTTTCTGTTGTAATGCTGAAAACGCTGCGTTCTGCAATAGAGCGCAGCTCTAGAACATGTTTTATCAACGGCGTATTGATTCACCACCATGAAGGTATTGATGTGTTTAAGCTCAGCATTTTTGCTAAACTTTTTCTTGTGTTATTCATTGTGATTCTGCTGACGTCCGGTGCTTTGCTTGGTTCGGTGCATTGGAGCTTTAAACAGGGATTCAGTCAATATTTATTGCAGGCTGAGGCCAATCAACTTGATAAAGTTGTCACGCTGTTAACGACCGCTTATCAAAAAAATGGTAATTGGGAATTTTTACGCGATAATCCTCATGCGTGGATCGGCATCTTAAGACAAGGACTCGACCAACAGCTACTTCCTCCAAAATTTCTTCACGATCAGTTTTTCGACCATCCTGCTGGCCGCCTGCATGATCATCCTCCGGGCCACGATCATCCGCCACCGTTTGAAAATGGCTTATTCCGCCCGGGACCTCATGGTCATCATGATTCGGGTCCCCCCCCAGGTCCAGGTCACCGGGGTGGTCCTGATCCAAATCTGCTGGCCAAATTCCTCGGTAGTCGAATTCAATTACTGGATGCTAATAAAGATCAGGTGGTCGGCTTTCCCCATTCACATTCAACCGTGTGGCTGCGTCCGATTGAGCTTGAGCAGCGCATCATTGGGTGGCTGTCGATTGAAGCGAGTGATTTGATTACCGACCATCTGGCGCAATTATTCGTTACCCAGCAAATTCGTAATAATGCTTTGATTGCCGCGTTCACCATCTGTTTTGCTGTGTTGTGCGCTTTTGGAATTGCTCGAAAACTACTGGTGCCGATCCAGCGCATTGCCGGTGGTGCCAATGCCTTAGTCAGGGGCGATTATGCCACGCAGATTAAAGTTGGCAGCTGCGACGAACTGGGGCAATTAGCGGAAAATTTCAATTTGCTTGCCCGCACCTTGCAAAGCAATGAACAGGCGCGGCGGCGCTGGATTGCCGATATTTCTCATGAATTACGCACGCCACTGGCAATTTTGCGCGGTGAATTGGAAGCGGTACAGGATGGTGTGCGTGATTTTTCCTCCGAAAGTATTAAATCGCTGCATGCGGAAGTTATGAGTTTGAACCGTCTGGTGGACGATCTTTATGAATTATCGCTCTCCGATTTGGGCAGCAGCCACTATCAAAAAGAAGCGCTGGATGTGATCGATATCCTGCTGGATGTTATTCACAATCAAAGTCCTCGCTTTCAGGATCGCCAGCTCGAACTGCGTGCCAACTTTGACGAGGAACAATATTTACCGATTCAGGGCGACTCCCGGCGTTTACATCAATTGTTTTCCAACCTGTGCGAAAACAGTCGGCGCTATACGAGTTCGGGTGGTTTTTGTGAAGTCACGGTCCAGGCGAAACAAGATAGGATTATTATCCATTTTGCCGATAGCCCCCCTGGCGTCCCTGAGGAGGCGCTGAATAAATTGTTTGATCGGCTCTACCGCGTCGACACCTCCAGAAACCGTGAATTGGGTGGCGCAGGCTTAGGACTGGCTATCTGTCAAGCCATCGCTTTAGCTCACCAAGGTAGTATCAACGCGCAGCATTCGACCTATGGTGGCTTGGACATTCGAATCGAATTGCCGCGCTTAAGCTTTCAATGAGTAATCTTATGAATACCTTTATCAGCAAAAATATTTTAATTGTCGAAGACGAGCCAAAACTGGCGCAATTGCTTAAAGATTATCTGCTGAAAGCCGATTATCGAACCGACTGGCTTGATAATGGCTTGGAGGTTTTACCTTGGCTCGAAAAAAATGGCGCGGATTTGATTTTACTCGATTTAATGCTGCCGGGACGCAATGGCATGGACATTTGCCGGGATATTCGAAAATCCTCGAATATCCCTATTATCATGATTACCGCCCAGATTGAAGAAATCGATCGCTTGCTTGGCCTTGAAGTCGGTGCCGACGACTATATTTGTAAACCCTATAGCCCGCGTGAAGTGGTGGCGAGGGTCAAGGCGCTGTTCAGGCGCATTGATGCCTTCAATGTGCCCACCGAGTCGAAACAAGGCTTTACGATTGACGCCGAACGCTATGAAATTCGCTATCAAGACCGTTTGCTCGATTTGACCCCTGCCGAATTCAGGCTGTTAGCAACACTTATGCATCATCCGGGACGCGTCTATTCACGCGACCAACTTATGAGTCAGCTCTATGATGATCATCGTATCGTGACCGACAGAACCGTCGATAGCCATATCAAAAATCTGCGCAAAAAGATTGCCTTCCATGTGCCGGGACAAGAAGTGATCGTGTCTATCTATGGGATTGGCTATAAATTTGAGTTTACTGCTTGATCAAAGATATGTCTTTAAGATGTGGGGATACCGGCAGGGATTGATCTACTGGTTAGCGTGGAACACGTTAACGAATACAGAATAACCGGAACTTTGCCATCCTTGGCTTTTGAATTTCTGTATCCCTCAAACCGAATAGCACATACTTGCCGAAATGATGGTCTATGCGTTTCAAAGTCTTGGGCTTGAATTATTGTTGATTTTTTTCAATTCGGCTAATTGTCGAGGATATGCTGCCATTTTGTGACTATTTTCTGACGCTTTCTTGAGATCGCGAAACCTACTACTCAGTCAATTTAATTATGGCGGGTGTAGTTCAAAAAAAACCGTTCGTGGTGAGCTTGTCGAACCATGAACCGCAAATCCTTCGACAAGCTCAGGACGAACGGGGTATTTATAAGTACTCGACAAAACAAAATTGACTGAGTACTAG
>CANNKG010000144.1 GCA_947505105.1 Methylococcaceae bacterium
CTCGCCATAATGACGTGGAAATGTGGGAAAAAGATAACATTCCTTACACTGTTCGAAAAAAACGCCAAGCTTTTTTCAACAATATTGCAAGCCAAAAATCGGGAGTAAAATAACTGGGACAGAGGGACTTATTTCGACAGCCTAGTGCCAATGCCATTGGCGAGTGTCACATTGCCGCTACAATAGGCTTCCACCAAACCCGGTACACCCAGAGACGAATCGGCCCGAAACACTTTCGGATCGAGAAAATCATCATCGACGCGCCGGTAAATCACATGCACCTGCTGCGGACCTTCAGTCGTATGCATATACACTTTTTTCTGATGTACGAACAAATCCTGACCTTCGACCAACTCGACGCCCATTTGACTCGCTAAAAAAGCATGTTCGAAATAAGCACTATTGTACGAACCGGGCGTCATTACTACGATGGTCGGATTAGACACATTAGGCGGCGCAGATTCATACAAGGTATCGAACAACATCTGCGGATAATGCTCAACCGGCTCCACCGCATGACTTGCAAACAGCTCAGGAAACAGCCGCATCATCGTGCGACGGTTTTCGAGCATATACGAGACTCCGGACGGTGTGCGCAAATTATCTTCGAGCACATAAAAATCATTCTCGGCGACCCGGACCAAATCGATGCCAGCGATATGCGCATATACCTGATTTGGCAGATCGATGCCCTGCATTTCCCGACGATATAAGACATTGTCTAACACCTGATGCGCGCTGATTACGCCGGCTTTGATAATTTCCTGATCGTGATAAATATCATGTAAAAACGCATTCAACGCTTTCACACGTTGCTTTATCCCCTGCTCCAGACGTTTCCATTCGGCCGCCCCAAATATTCGCGGAACAATATCGAAGGGAATCAGCCGCTCACCGCCATCGGCCTGACCGTACACCGCAAAGGTGATGCCCAGTCGACGAAATAGCAACTCCGCTTCGGCACTTTTCCGCTCCAGAGTGGTTTCAGGTAATTGCGCGAGCCAAGCAGCATACCGGGAATAAATCTCACGGACGTCACCGTTAGCGGAGCGCATTTCATTGAAGGTAGTTTTTTCAGGTATCGTATTCATGCTTAGATTACAGCAAAAGCCATGCCATACCTAACATCAAGCTGATAGCTTGGAAATTCGCGGTTCAGAAGGGCTCTATAGGGGCGAATGCACCAGATACATATCGCCAGACAATTTTTTGCACCAATCCGGTGAGTTTGGATGCACCAATGAACAAACAATGACGTCGAGCACCCGCTGCGGGCTTGTTGGAGACTGGTTGACAATAACCGGTAATAAATCATGAAAATCATCTACACTTTTAGAGAACTAACTCCTTAGTCCCCTGTAAAAACTTACCTGAAGATTAGCGTGCCAAATCCAGGATTTACACCATGCATTGGAATCAACATCGACATGAATGCTATCACCCAACTCTATCGCTACCCGGAAGCATCGAGCCTATGGGAAGGAACACAACCGACACTGACCTTAGCAACATGCAATGCCAACGCCACTGAGCATCCGCATTTCTTCGAGGGCCACATGCTTGCTCCACGTCTAGTCGCGCAGCTATTAATCAGTTTACAAAGCGTCGTGGCCGCACGTTATTTCGTCCCCGCCAATACTGTCCAGAAAATGCTGGCACTGGCTGATCCTGTGGTCACGTCGGGGAGTGGCTGGCTGCGTTTCGAAGGATTTTCATCATGCTGTAGTTGTTATGCGCGTGTCGACTTATTACCCGATAGTTATAACGGCGAGATTATCGGTCAAGGCACAACCAATGTCGATTTTAATGCGCCGATGCGTTCAGCGTTATCGAGAGTGCGCGACAACAAGGGCTTAACGCTATCGGTCGGGCGTGAAATTGTCCAATTACACAGCGGTGATACTGAAATTATCGAACGAAAAGTCGATTTGCCTCGGCGCTGGTTACGTGGCATGGTTGAAGTGCAAGCCTATTTAGCCGCCATGAACCCACGCTTTCAAACCACCGGTCTGGATTTATTGCGCCTATTACGCACTAGTCCACGCCAGCCAAGTAGTCATACGCCACTTTGGATCTCCTGCGGCATCCGTGGTCTGGTAACATCGACCCAGGCAAACGATCAAAGTGTCCGAGTGACCGAATTAACCCGTCTGCGGGTACTTGAACCCTTACTAGCACAGGCGCGGAATATCGTGGTATACAGCGACCCCGCCCAACAAGCGAATGCCTGGGTAGTAGATTTCAATACCCAACGCTTCACTTTAGTGTTAAGCGCGGAAACCTGGCGCGGTTTTTCAGGGGAAGGCCAAGCACTTAGAGCGTTGATGCATCATCAAAGCGAGACATTGGCGCACGGCATTCCCGCCTTGCACGCGCAATTACACTGGCAAAGCCTGCTCAATATCGAGCAATTGGCGCAAACACTCGCAATTTCGAAAAATTTCGTCGAGGACGGATTACGGATCTTGGGAGTTGCTGGCTTAGTCGGTTTTGATGTCCAAGAAGGCTGTTATTTTCATCGCGTCTTGCCGTTTGATTTAAGCCAACAAGAAGAAATGCACCCACGCTTTGCCGATGCCAAAGCCTTGCTCGAACAAGGCGCGGTGACTATCAAAACGCTCAAACCCTTTATTGCCCAAGTCAAAAGCGCTGAAGTCATTCACCAAGTTCGCGAAGTTGACGATGAATTAAAATGCACCTGTCCCTGGTTCGCTAAACACCAGGGCCAACGCGGACCGTGCAAGCATATCCTCGCCACCGAAGCCTTACGTGCGCAAATACCGGGAGATTAATCATGATTGATGAAACGAGAACACTGTTATTTTCGCCATCGACGCCTTTGGAAAAAGCCATCTGCGCGGGAGATGTCGAGGACGCTTTGACGATACTGGAACCAATGAATCAGGTAGAACGGTTAAAACTACACAGCATGCTAAAGAAGGTTTCCAAATTAGTATTTGACGCCTATATGGCGCAATTCAGCAAAGGGCGATCTGACCCAACCCATCCAGAACGTCAACCCTGGGGAAAAATAATCACGAGAAGTCACGAACTCGCAATCGGAAGCGTTAACTTGATTTGCGGAATGTTCGATAAGCATAGTCATCTTTGGACGCTCACCGATGGTGAGATTCTTGAACTAGCTCGACGCTTTCGCCCGACCCTAATGCGTGAACATAGTGAGCAATTTTTACCTTTTCGAATCTCGGCACTTCAGTTATTGATTTCGGAGGGGTTAATTGAAAGACCTAAGAGTGAAAATTACATTATTGCCTTGATGCAGTTAAATAAGCAGGGAACGCAAAGATCCAAAACTAAGCTTGAATTCCATGAATGGTTGCAAAAAGATCCTGGTTTAGTTGAGCAGTTTTTAGGTTTTTTTGAAATAGAGGGCGACTCGCAAATTAGCTTAGCAAATTGCGACAAATATCTGAGAAACGGAGATTTAACCTGGATTGAGATTTTTTGTGACTTGTGCAAGCAAGGCTTCTATAGCCGCAGAATCTTGCTCGACAGAACTCTGTTCGCCCTTGAACATGACTGGCCGCAATTTCATTCCGGCTGGTATTCCCGCTTTCATGCCGCGCTAAAACCCACCGTCGCCGAAATGACCGAATTTAGCGAGCGCTATCTGCACCTGTGCCAGAGTCGTATTCCACCGACCGTTACCTTATCCTTACGAGCCGTGACCGCCCTTTTAGCGGCTCAAGCTCTTGATCATGAGGCACTGCTTGACGTCTTACCAGAGGTGATGAGCTCCAGAATCAAGGGTCAAGTCAGCAGCGCCCTGAAATTGCTTGACCGAGTCGTACAACAAGCGCCGAACTTGCAGGTGCGTGCAGCCGAAGTAATCAGTTTCGGGCTGCTGCAGAACGATGCCGAATTGCAAAGTTTAATTATCGAACGCCTGCATCACTGGGGTATTGATGATAAGCTGCGTACCCAATTGGAAGCCTATGCTTCCGGTATCGCCGCCCAGCATCGCGCAACGTTTTTGACTTTGATAAATGCGCCAGCTCTATTAACCCACGCCGAAGAACCACCTATCGAAGCCCAAACCATCGGACCTGTCGATCCCCTGAGTGAAGAACGGCGTTTGATTGCGATCACCGAACTCAACGATCTCGTAGATCGCACCGCCTATGTTTTGGAAAACGAAGCGGATATCGATGAATTCGAGCGAGTTTTAGATGCCCTCGCGCGTTTTCATCCGCTATCGACCAGCCAACACGCTGCCTTTAGCCCGATTCTAAAACGAATACGCAAAGTCACTACGCCTTTTGCACGCGAATTAGCAAGAGTGTTGTATTTTGTGCTGGAGGATAAACGAGTCACGGCGGAAGAATTGCATGGTCGCCTAGATTACGTTGGGAGTTTTTTTAAGTATTTGATTATTCGTATTGATGAATTAATTGATTTTATTGCTCAGGAATCGAAATATAGCGCCTTGGCAGCACCTACACATCAACGTAACTTCATCGATCCCAAGGTATTAATTGAACGTTGGCAATATTATATCCAGCACGGGCTAACGTGTTCCGTAAACGAACAGCAACGGGCGTTGCTTCGTTGCTATCCCGCACGCGACCCTGAATTGCTAAATGCGGTTCGGGAATTACCCAACAGCGTCTTCACCTACGCGTTACGCTATACCTTAGGCGATGAACCAAACCTATTAGCGTTACTCGGCGATCTTGGACCAAGCTGCTCTGAACGTATTCACTATAAATGGTATATAAGTTTGGAATCGCATGAATATGAGGGAAAAAGCTATCATCAACGATATTTTAAGGTTAGCTGTGAAAGCGTGCCATCCACACAGCCCGAAGAATTATTCTGGCCGATTGATTGTCGAAAAATACCTCAAAATTATTGCCAATCGGGAGAGTTGCAATGCTTCGCGGGCGATTCACTCGCGCAGGTACGCTACTATGCGACATTACGACCTGCAACCTTGGATAGTTTTTTTATTGAAGGTGCGTTCTCGATAGGGAATTCTTTAAGTTATCCTGATGCCATGTGGCACTTAATTGCCTATCTCGAACCACTGTTAGACCCCAGCGTAGAGCTGGGCGAAATGGGTACCCTATTACTTGCCGTCGCGCTTGGTGAATGTGAACCCGGCCGCGTCGCCATGGCCATTGATGCCTTGGTCAAAACTCATGCCGAACAGCGTCTTGATACGGCACTGTTTGCCGATACTTTCGGTGAATTAATCTGGGGCGGCTTATTTATCGCACCGCGCCTCGCTAAAAATCTTCGCCATGCAGCCGACCGTAACCGCCGAACTCGTCAGTTGGTATTCGACACCCTGAACCGCGCATGCCTTGCAAACCAAGGACGCCCCGCGCCGCGCGGTTTTAATGAACTACTGGAATTGCTGTTGGAACTGGCGATTGATTTAAACCAATCGTTACCTTCCGAAACCCGCGAGGTACTGGCTAATATGACGTTGACTGGCAAAAGCCAAAAGGCTCGGCAAAGGTTATTAACATTGTCAATCGAGTGACTATTCAGGTGGTCCAGAGGTATTTTAAGTGACAGCCCTCCATAAAGAAGGGCTGAATTTTTTACCTTCACTAACGATTAGTTTATTCCTAATCCTCTTCATCTTTCAGCTTAAAGCCGGAAGTCAATTGCTGCTGAACATTAAACGGCACGTCAGCATAATGACTCAATTCGACTGAAAAATGTCCACGACCACCGGTCAGTGAATTCAGACGCGACTGGTAATCAGCAAGCTCGGCAAGCGGCACAAGACCTGTAATAACCATTCGGCCATGTCCGCGAGTGTCAGCACCGGTAATTTGGCCGCGCCGTGACGACAGATCACCAGTAATATCGCCCATCGCAGTTTCGGGAGCAATAATTTCAATCGCGACAATCGGCTCCAGAACAATCGGCGCCGCCTGTTGAATCGCTTCGACGGTTGCCTTCCGCCCCGCAGTTACAAAGGCAATTTCTTTGCCGTCGACCGCATGAGTTTTGCCATCATAGACTATCACGCGCAGATCTTCGACTGGAAACCCAGCAACAACCCCGCCTTCAAGTGCCTGACGTACCCCTTTCTCAACCGCCGACATAAATACACCTGGAATCGTACCGCCTTTAACCGCATCGACAAACTCAAAACCTGCACCACGCGGCAACACTTCAATGCGTAAATACACCTCACCAAACTGCCCCGCGCCACCACTCTGTTTTTTATGGCGATAATGACCTTCAGCGCCTTTAGTGATGGTTTCACGGTAGGCAATCAGCGGCAATTTGGTAGTGACATCGAGCTTATATTGGCCGGATAATTTTTCCAGCTTGGACTTCAAATGAGTCTCGCCCAAACCTCGAATAATGGTTTCATTGGTCGACGGCCGCCGTTCGATTTTGAAGGTCGGGTCTTCAATCGCAAGCTTTTCGAGCAGATCGAACAACCGTTGCTCGTCGCCGCGGCGTTTGGTTTCAACCGATAAACCGGCCATCGGTTTAGGAAAATTCAAAGGTTTTAGATGAATATGATCTTCGTCATGTGAATCGTGCAGTACCGAATCGAACTCAATATCTTCAACCTTGACAATCGCCCCGATGTCACCCGGCAGCAGCGCATCGACTTCGACATAATCCTTACCCTGCAAACAATAGAGATGGACTGCTTTAAAGGGACGCTTGCTGTCGCCGACAAACAATTGCGCATCCTTTTTAAGTGTACCTTGATGCACTCGAAAAATACTGACTTTGCCCATATACGGGTCAGACAATAACTTGAAGACATGCGCAAGCACATGTTTATCGGGATCCGGCACTGCTGCAAACGCTTCGGACGGTCCACTGGGTTCACCTTTATAAAACAGCGGCGGATTGCCTTCGGTCGGATTCGGCGCGAGATTAGCCAAGATATGCAGCAATTCAGGCACACCGGCGCCGGTTTTAGCCGAGGTAAACAAGACTGGCGTCATCCCGGCGCGCAAAGCACTCTCGAACGGGTTATGCAATTCAACCGGTTTGGGCTCTTCTCCTTCTTCCAGATATTTTTCGAGCAAATCCATATCTTCTTCGACAATGCGCTCGATCAATTCATGATGGGCAGTCGCAACCGAACCGAAATCAGCGTCGCCGCTGTCATGCTCCAGCACCTCGACCACATCATGCGCGCCATGCGCGGGTAAATCGAGCACAATACCTTTAAAGCGCTCCTGGATTTCATCGAGCAAACCCGGTAAATCGACATTTTCGGCGTCGATTTTATTGATCACAATAATCGTACATAACTGGCGTTCCTTCGCCCAGCGCGCCATTCTTTCGGTCATCAGCTCAATACCGGTTTGGGCGTTGATCACCAATAACACCGTATCAACCGCAGCTAATCCAGCAATCGCTTGCCCAGCAAAATCAGGATAACCCGGAGTATCGAGCAAATGAATGCGCGCGTTTTCAAACTCAAAATGCGCTAATGCGCTGTATAGCGAATGTCCGGCGGATTTTTCCATCGGATCGAAATCGCATACGGTATTACCTTTTTCAACCGCGCCTTTTTGAGCGATACTGCCGGCTGCCAGCAACAACGCTTCGGCTAAACTGGTTTTACCAGCAGCACCGTGACCGACCAGAGCGATCGTGCGGATGGATTCAGTGGTATAGTTGGGCACAAGCCCCTCCTTAAAGTAATGAATGAAACTAATTAAAAACTTAGGCAATTCAAACGAAGCAAGCTACAGATAAGCACCATTGCTCCGTTAACATGATTTTAAAATTCAGCAAAAGGCAAGCATCAAAGAGCATCCAGAACGGACCCTGCCCCTCAAGCAAAATGATCGGCGACCTCCGCTAACACTCCTTTCCTTCCAAAACCGCGGGGTCCAAAGGACCTCCCGAGCCATAGACATAATAAGGTTATTCTACCAAACCAAAGGCTCAATAACCTAACGTTCTCCAGAGTCAACAGACGCCACAACGATATCCAACAATAGTTCAGCCAAAAATGGGTTTTCAAGGAAATAAATCACACTTTTCATGGTGACTGTTACCTGGAAAGCCTTAGCTGATCAGCCTATCTTATAGTCACAGGCTTAAGAAAGAAACCATCGAATTCGATACATTTTAAGGCTGGAACTTTCAAAACTATACCGTAAGGAGTCACTATGAAACTTTTATTCAAAAAAACAAGTGTTCTGGTATTGTCGACTTTATTCGCCACGTCTGCGTTCGCAGTCGATCATGAAGAAGGCGGCTATGCCGGCACCACCGATCAAGGTCACGATACAGTCGTTTATAACTTCCTCAAACATTTCAGTTATGAACAATACTATTATTCCTATAAACATCAATGGTCTACCAACAATAACAACCGCGTGGATGCGATGGATTTCGCCGTCTTCGGTGGTCACGGCAATCGATGGCTGATTGCGGGCTTAGATGGCAGCGTTGACCTTTCAACCGCTGGAACCAGCGCCCATAAAGGTTATGGCAATGTCGATGCCGAATTTGTCGCTTTCGAATCCTGCTACGTCGTACCCAGCCCAATCGAAGTTTCGGACCCATTTACCAATTGGACCAAACCGGGCAGCGTATTTGATGGTTTGCATCAAGCAGTCGGCTTCCATACCGTCTCCTGGCAATCCACCGACCAAAAAGTAACTGATTACTTCGGCTCCCGCATCGCCAGTGGCGCGGCAGTCTGGCAAGCCTGGTTTGATGCCATTAATGCCAAAGGTCGCAGCGATGAACACGGCTCTGCAGCTATGCATCCTTCAGCCGATGGCGATACTTATGCCAGCTTTGTCGCAGATCCTCCCGCCGACTCTACAAGTCTGCGCGTTTGGTATCAATACTAATAGGGAGAAATATCATGTCTACTAAATTACCTACAATTGTTCGTTCTGTTCTCGTTGCCTCAGCGGTATCCCTGTTAAGCGGACCCAGTTTTGGCGCAACGCTGAATCCGTCATTACTGACCACCGTGATTAAACCGGTATTGATTTCAGACTTATTAACTGAAACCCCAAGCACCACCGGAGAATTTAGCGGTAAACAATTACTCGATAGCCTTGGCCGTTACGAAAAAAAACCAATGGTGTATAAAACCCTCGAATTCAACAAAGATCCGATTGCGAAAAGTGTTCAATTAATTAAACAACTGAATGTGAATTTCAATACCGATCGGATCGTCCACTTGAATGACAAATGGTTGGGTTTTCAAAATGATGAAGATGCCTCCTCAACTTTCGAGTTTGACACCCATAGCGGCAATATTCATTTCAATCGTGGTCTAAAAGGTTACAGTGAAGAACGATCAACGCCGAATTTGCCGGATGAACGTCAAATAACGCAATTCGCGGCCAAGCATTTGATTGATCTGGGACTGTTACCACCACTCACCGAAATCAATTTACAAAAAATTGAAATTGGCGGCCTGAATATGGCGGTACCGGACAGCAAAGGCGGAAGCAAAGTATTTGAAAAACTCAAAACTGTGCGCGCGTTCCGAGTGTTAGATGGCGTTGAAGTTGAAGGCGACTCACGGCTAATCATGCACCTAGGCGAAAATGGAGAACTCGCCGGCATCGTAGCCCAATGGCCGCAAGTCAGCGAAGGCAAGGCTTTAACTGAGAATGACTTGATTCCAGCGGAAAAATTGCGCGAAGCTGCCTTAGCAAACATTCAACGCGTTCTCGGAAAATCGGTACGCCCCGAATTGACTGAAGCCAAATTGGTCTTGTATGACGATGGTCAAGGTGTCATCGAACCTGCGTATCACTTTGTCGTCAAACGGAACTTCAATTTGAATGAAAACAGTCGTAGCACCGAATTGACCATGATTCCCTATGACTTTTATTTACCAATCTATAACAAATCAAGAGCTGCATTCCCTGATTTGCAAAGTGTCATGGTACAACCTCTCGATGGTCGGGATGAGAAAGTGGGCGACGTAGCTAAAGACGAATAATTCATTTACAACAAATTATTTGATCAGAGAAGTAATGAGTTATTTCATTACTTCTCATTTGACTTTATCAGTCTACAGCAGTGTTTATAGCGAAAATTAAATATCTTGACTCATGCCAGATGTTTGGTGTAAAAATCTATTGTTCCAATACGTTAGGTTTTGAGTGTTCACAGCAATCGGTACCCACATTAACGACTTCGAGCTCTGACGGAGCGTGGCAAATTAGTAGCCTTAGCCATAAAAGCCCTCCATCCGGACTACGGCACTATAAACATAATAATAAAGGCAATAATCCATGAGTAAAAATATCATTTTGCTTTCCGATGGAACCGGCAACTCTAATATCAAGGACCGTGGAACCAATGTTTTCAAATTATACGAAGCCCTCGACTTTAATGGCCTCCATGGTCCTCAAAAGCAGGTGGCCTTCTATGACGATGGCGTCGGTACTGAAGAATTTAAGCCGCTGAAAATATTAGGCGGTGCGTTTGGCTGAGGATTGGCGCGTAACGTAAAAGGCCTGTATAAACGCTTAGTTCAGGCCTATGATCCGGGCAACCCCAACGACCCCACCCAGCCCGCCGATAAAGTGTACCTATTCGGCTTCAGTCGAGGTGCCTTCACGGTCAGAAGCGTAGCCGGTTTGATTGCCAGTGAGGGAATACTCGACATAAGTCACTACCCGACCGACAAAGCGCTCGATTTAGCAGTCTTGCAGCTCTACGAAAACTACCGCGCTAAACAGACAGCCATTTTGGAAGGCATCTACTACGATCCATTTATGCGAGTGTTTTTTAATGCCTATGGCAGTGGCAAGCCTATTGTTCATGGAGCGCACTCCAAAAAAGTTGAGTTTATCGGAGTGTGGGACACCGTCGATGTAGTCGGTTTGCCGTTCAACGCGGCCACAGAATTTTGGAACAGCATGATCTTTCGGTTCAAATTTCCAGATTATGCCCTCGCGCCAAATATCCAAAAAGCCTATCACGCCCTGTCCATCGACGACGAGCGCGAGAGTTTCCACCCCTTATTGTGGAAAGACGACCCGCGTATCGAGCAAGTATGGTTTCCAGGTGTTCACGCTAATGTCGGCGGCGGTTACCCCCAACAAGGACTTTCGTTGGTGGCCCTCGACTGGATGATTCAACACGCAACCACCGCCGGACTGTAATTTATTCCGGATGAAGTAAAATTCGTTCAGGATCAGAAATACGCCTTCGACAAACTTTATGATTCTCGTTCAGGCCTCGGCGCCTATTACCAATAACAACCGCGCAATATTGCAGAAATTTGCCGCCACCCAAAAGTTCAGATCAAGACACCTAAAATTCACATTAGCGCTTTCCGACGTATCGGCGAAGGGATTCTGGGCTATGCGCCTGGAAATCTTCCTGACAACTTCGAGGTGATAGCGAATAACGGCACCCTTCACCCAAACTCAGCGCAGATACGTGCTACGGTCAACCCGGCACCGCCAGTGGCAAATTTATCGTCCCTGTTATTGCACAAGATTAAACATCAAATTAGTTTGCAGCGTGGCCTTTATTACGCTCTCCTTACTTACTCCTTATTTACGTTGTATTGGCTGTTGCGCGGGGAACTCGCGGGTAAAAGCTTAATGGAAAGCGTCGCCATAATCATCCAAACGATCATCACCCCAGATAAGTTACTAGATAAATTAGGGCTATTGTTATGGTCGGAAGTCTGGTTGACAGTTATTGGTCTGTTGATCTTAGCGGCCTCTGTTTACGTTCGAAAGGCAACTAAGAACACCTTCGCTACCTTTTGGTCAACGCTAAGGAGTTCGATAAAGGCGCTGGTTTAAAACCGAATAAGGTATGCTGATCAGCAACGCATCGCCCTATAAACCCCGTCGGGGATCCTTTTTATGCTCAGTAAACTATCCACCACTACTGTTTTTTTGAAAAAACCAAGCGTTTTTATCCAATTGAAAACAGGTCAGGCATAAACAGTTTATCCCGACGAGCGGAGCGGAACGCTTAATCTCAGTTTAGAACTAGCGGTAGCCAGTCAGGTCATCCTCACAGGTGTGGAGACATGGCGAAACTGTTCTAAACTTTTAGACTTCGGCATCTCACGATAGTTTTTCGAAAATTCTCTGTCATTCGCAGGTAGTCGAATACTCTTTTCGCGCAGTTAGATTGAGCCTTAGACTACCGCGGCGCATCTCGACGCTACAATAGCCCCACAAAAATTGACCATATCGTTATTCAAACTTTAATCTGCTAAGTTTTCCCCATAATGAATATTAGCGGGATGCGAAAATTCACTAATGAAGTTGAAATCATATTGAATATAGGGTATTTTCTTAGCGCAGGATATTTCCAACAGGCTGAAATTATAGAACTTACAACTATGAACTCATCGTTCGCTCAAATTAACCCAAGATTCGTAGAATTATGGCAAGATATCAGCATTTACCATTAGAAACTTCAATCAACATTACCAGAACCGAACGGGTAGACGATATTCCACTGTTGCTCGCGCAGATGGAAAAAATGAAAATA
>CANNKG010000145.1 GCA_947505105.1 Methylococcaceae bacterium
CATGATTTTAAACAATAGCTGTAGTTGAACGAGGATAGTTTTTAGCATCTATTATCAGTTAAATACAGCACTATTTTTAAAACTAGCCGAAGTCATAAATTCGGGGAATTAAAATATGACTAAAATTGCCGTATTTCGACAGCCTAGACGGGCTCCCAAAATATTTTCCATACGCGTTAAGGCGCCGCCGATAATTTCTTCGATTGCATACCATTCCCTTTGCAAGATGATTTTACCTTCGGTAAGACGGGCCATGTCCAAGATTTTATTGGTCAGATCGGACATGCGTTGTGCTTCATTCTGAATGGTTTTATTGAATTCAAAACGCTCGTCTTCCGTTAAATTATGCTCGTCGTCGATCAAGGTACTGGCGGCAACCATGATTCGAGTTAGCGGGGTGCGTAAATCATGTGAGATTGCACTGAGTAACGAGTTACGCGAGGCTTCGGCTTCTGCCTGAATGGTGGCTTCTTTGGCTTGCTCTGCAAGATGTAATCGTTCAAGCGTTAAGGCGATTTGATGCAGGAAGGTGCCTAAAAAAGGTTTTAATTCGGCATCGACACGTTGCATCACAATTACGCCGACATTTTTCTGCGAACTTTGCATCGGTAGGTATAAAATTGAGTCATTGAGTTGCAAAGCTGATCGAATTGCTTCATCTAATGGTAAGTTTTCGGTATAAATTTGTTGCGCTATCGTTAAATCGATATGTTGGAGCGAGTGAATCATCGGTAAGGTTTCGGGATGATATAGTTTGCCGTGTTTATCCGGCAACAATAATACCGACAATACGTTAAATTCTTTATGGATACGCGAGACCACTTTTTTGGCAAGCATGCGGTCATTCAAGGTTTCCGAGAGATCGCAGTTTAAGCGATATAGGGCGGTGGCTTGATTCTCCCGCTGTTGAGCTATCGCGGCTTGATGGCGCACCTTGTCCAGTAAATTGCTGGTCAGATTGGCCACAATTAACATCACGAGCAGTCCAAGGATATTTTCGATATCGGAAATCGCTAATGAAAAAATGGGCGGTGCGAAGAAAAAGGCAAAAGTTGGCGCGCTTAAAAACGAGGCCAGAATTGAAGCACCGCGTCCATAGTGGACGGCAACTAGAAACACACCTAAATTGTAGGTCATTAGAATAGTTGCGGAGCCTAGTGTATATCGAAACGGCCAAGCAATTAACGTGCAAATGGTAGGAACAATAATACCCCACAGAAAATTGAATTTAGATTTTCGTGGACAATGGCTGGCTAACAGCATAGGCGATCGGGTATGTTGAGCGTTGTCCGTCAAGTAAGCCCCTCGGTTGCCAGAAATAATTGATTGTTTGGTGGTTAGGCTTGGCCTTATTAGAACAGGCTGGCATTAACCAAAAAGTGTACGCCAATACTTACGAAATAGCCTAAGACGATGACTGGACACCATTTCAGATGATCACTAAATGAGTATTGCCCCTTAGTTAATCCCAGTAAACCGATGCCAGGTGCCGAACCAATGGCCAGTAAACTCCCACCGACGCCTAACGTTAAGGTGAGGAGTAACCATTGCCCGTTGGAAATAGGCGGATGCATGGTGAGTACCGCAAACATGAGTGTGCCATTATCGACAAATGCTGATGAAAGTCCAATGACGATGTTGGCGATGGTTGGATTGAGTTGACCATAAAGAATAGTCGAGATGGCATCTAGATAACCGATATAGCCGAGACCGCCGATTCCCATCATCGCGCCGTAAAAAAACAATAAGGTATCCCAATCGAGGCCGCCGACTTCTTCGGTCACATCGATCTGTTGGTATTTGACGACACCGGAGCTGATATCGGTATCTGCCATATTTCTAAATACCTCCGATGGATGTTGGTAGCGTTCATTAGGTAGTTTTTGCAGGTAGAAGCTGAATAGGTTTAATAATGCCAATCCTGTCATCATGCCGAGAACCGCTGGCATATGTAAAAACATATCGACCCCGACGGCCAGCGCGATGGTGATTCCAAAAAGGAACAAAACAACTTTCGCACCTTTTAGCATCTTAATTTTTTCAGTGGAAACCGACGGTTTTTCGGTCGAGATGGCAAATTGCATAAGGGTGGCAGGCACCAGAAAATTAACCAGACACGGGAGAAATAACACGAAAAACTCGGTAAATTTTAAGATGCCGTGTTGCCAAACGAATAACGTTGAAATACCGCCTAAGGGGCTAATCGATCCCCCCGCATTACTAGCTACGACAATATTGATACAGGCCAACGAGACAAAGCGGGCATTGTTTTTACCTACCGCCATCACGACCGATCCCATTAACAAGCCAGTGGTTAAACCGTTAATGAAAAACGACATAAAGAACACCAAAAATCCGGTGACCCAGAATAATTGTCGGTAACTTAAGCCCCGATTTTCCAGCCAGACCCGCAAGGCGTCGAAAATCAGCATATCTTCCATGACTTTCAGATATGTCATCGATACCATGATAAATAATAATAGTTCGGCATAGGTTAATAAATTGGCTCTAAACATGTCGACCGCCGATTGAGGATTGCCATGTTGTTGATAGATGTAAACGATGGCAACCCAAACCAATCCTGACGCTAATACCATAGGTTTGGATTTTTTGAGTTCGGTCGCTTCTTCAAGCATTGCGGTGATGTAGGCCAGCACCATAACTATCAAAGCAAAATAACCCACCCAATGATGGGTTAAATCTAGGTTTTGGGAGCTGGCAGTAGCATCAGTCGCCCACACAAAGGCGGGCAGTAACCATAATATCGAGATACTGAATAGGTGCTTGAAGTAGATCATCGGGAACGTGAGGTAACTTGTTTGAAATGAAAAAATGCAAAATGGAATTCTAAGAAAATCGGTGTAAAGATTGTGTAAAGACCGGAAGATGATTTCGAATAAATTCTGTAGCAAGCTAATGATAAGCAGCAGTGAATGGAATGACAGGGAAGCGATTCGGCATTCAGATAGGGTTCAGTGATTCTTGATTACGCTATCACTGAACTTAAATTAGCTCAGGATTAACAATATGAAATACGTTGCAGTGCTTTTGTTGTTTTCAACACTTTTAATGTCGGGTTGTTACTCGCAAACCGGATGGACGCCGACCGTCGATACTTATAATGATCCGAATGCATATCGAATAAATCAGGATATGGCGGAATGTCGACAATTGGCCTCACAAGCGTCAAATGGTCTTGCGCGTGAAACGGCCATGGGCGCAGGCGTTGGCGGCTTGCTTGGCGCAGCTTCCGGAGCAGCAATTGGGGCGATAGCGGGTAATCCCGGTACCGGTGCCATGATCGGAGCAACTGTTGGTGGATTGGGTGGCGCTAGCAAACAAGGTTTTGAATCTGAAGCCGGTTATAAACGGGCTTACCAGAATTGTTTAAGAAATCGCGGTCATCGTCCGATCAATTAAAATGCATTGATCGGTTTTGTTTGGATGATCTGACTTGCACTGATTGACCGACAGTCTTTCAATCATAATGACGCTGAGGTCTTAAAAATTTCTGACATAAACTTTAATAAAAACTCTTGCCGACATGTTGTCGCCTAAAAAGTTGTCATACAGATTTTCAATGTCTTTAAAGGATAAAAAGGCATAAACGCCGAAGCCTTTTTTTCCGGTAAACTCGCCGCTCAATAGATCAATAAAGTCGGATTTTGTGATTGGATTTGAGTTTGGTTGTGTGCTGGTGTTCATGGTCATACTCCAAAATTCGCTTTTATTTAATGTCAAGCATATCTAGTGCCATCGTTAGTAAAAGCAAGTAATCTCAGTAACATGTATTAATTTGTTTGTAATGTTTATCGGCATAATTTACAAAACATTCAACTTTTTTTTCCTCACTCCAGGATCGCCAGCGCGAGATTGGCGATTAATATCGCAAAGGCCATGCCTTCCGGATAATCACCGGCTATTCTGATCAAGTAGACTAAAATGCCGATGGTCAGGCCGTAGATTAATTGGCTCCGAATCGAGAACGATTTATTATCCAGATCAGTCGCGATAAAAAAAGCCCCGAACATGGTTGAGCCCGTAAATAAATGAAACATTGGCGTCGCGAAATAGCTATGGTCAATAAGATGGGAGCAGAAGGAAAATAGGCTTAAACCGCTCAACACTCCTGCAGGTATCGCCCAGCTTACAATGTCACGATACACTAGCCATAAGCCGCCGCAAAGAAATGTCAATGAAACAATTTCCCAACCAGCACCACCCAAGTGGCCGAGAATAGGCGTAGAACCGGTCGGTGGTAGCGTATTAAACATAGTTAAAAAAGTATTAATCGTTTCCAATGGTGTAGCTGAGGTTATGGCATCAAAATCAAGATGATCCGGGAACTGTCCTAGGCCTTTTATGGTGCGAATGTCTGAAAATGTTAAGGGAAAATGATTGATATTCGCTGGCGTGGTCCAGCGGTGCATTTGTTCGGGGAAGCTGGTAAGTAGCAGTACATAGCTCGCCATGACGGCATTTAATGGCCCGAATTTAAGATAATGGGTGAGTGGGGTTACGATCATCAGCGCAAAAATTGTTCCGATGACACTGACCCACCAGGAGGTAAGCGAAGGAAGGCAAATTGCTAATAGCAGAGCGGTACTAAAGGAGTTAATGTTGATTTGACTATGCTGTGATTTGAAATGGCGATTAAGCTCTTGAATAGCTGCTATGCAGAGCGCCAGAGCAATATTGATGGCAACTCCTAAGCCAAAAAACCAGCACATCACCCATATTCCTGGTAGTAAAGCCAGAATGATTTGTATGTGCAGATTCGTATTATGTTGTGTTGAACTTATAAGCCGATTGATTGCTAACAGAAACTGCATGGTGGAATTCTTCGTTACGCAATTAAATTAATGGATGAATGTCCGCATTGATCTAATTTACCAGGAAATATTAATCCTCTGCGAATCTACGTTAAGAATGATAAATTGTGGTTTGAATTTAATCAAACTATTGTGAAAAAAAATCCAAATGTTATTGGATGTCGAATTTTTGTTTTCAAACGGATTTGACACATTTTGACAGCAGCGATTTGACCTATAAAATACCCGGTAACTCCGCAATGCAGATGTATGATCAAGTCGCGCTAAAGTTCAGCAATAATTCAGTCTGACGCGGTAAAATAGTCAACAAGTTTTGAACAGAATTGTTCAATGCCCATTTTGCTTAAGGGATTGTGTATTTTTAGGTCTGCGATATCCCTAACCAAAAAATAAGAAGGAAAAGCCTCCGTCCTCTAGTGGTTAACTTTGGTAAGGGGTGACCGTATTGTGTAACCGGAAGAAACGTGAATGCTAAGATTATTCAATATCCAAAATGGAACCATTAAAGAACAATCATTGCCGGAAATCGACCTCAGCCAGATTGTTGCGCAGGCGAGTTGGGTTGACGCACATGATCCAAGTGATGAGGAACGCGAGGAGCTACAGGCCTTTTTGCATACCGAATTGCCGGAGTCGGAAGATGTTGAAGAAATTGAATGGTCTGCTCGTTATTTCATGGATACGACAGGACTCCATGTGCGCTCGTTATTTCTTTCGTTAAGCGAAGGTCGACATGATACGGCGACCGTCGCATTTATATTACAGGATAAACGTTTAATTACCCTCCGTGAAGGAAGCCTCGCAGATTTTCGCTTACTTAGAATGCGCATTCGGCGTGGTCAAATGGTGGTCGATTCCCCACAAGAGTTAATGGTCATCATGTTTGAACAAAAAGTCGAAAACTTGGCTGATGCCTTGGAAGATATTCATCGAAAACTGGAAGACGTCAGTTATTTAGTGTTGGAAGATGCCAACGCCGATCTTGAAAACGCGATTGATCGATTGGCTAAATTAGAGGACAGCAATGGGAAGATTCGTTTGTGTTTGATGGATACCCAGCGTTCAATTTCTTTTTTGCAACGGCATCTGCGAAATTTTCCCGAGTTACAGGAAACCTCCCGCGAGATTATGCGTGACGTGGACACCTTGATGTCGCATACCACGTTCTTGTTCGATAAAATCAATTTCTTGATGGATTCGACCCAAGGTTTTATCAATATTGAACAAAACAAGATCATCAAGATTTTTTCGATTGCTGCGGTCGTTTTCTTGCCTCCGACCCTGATAGCCAGTATTTATGGTATGAATTTCCAATATATGCCGGAATTGCAGTTAGCCTTGGGCTATCCTGGTGCATTGATCTTAATGTTGATCGCTGGTATCGCGCCTTATTGGGTATTTAAACTTAAAGGCTGGTTATAGTTTAACGCTTTATAAGAAACGTCCGTACGTAGATAATTTAATGTTTTAAAATCAAGCGAATAGCTAATATATTTAGGATTGATTTCGGTATTTTCGGACAAAAACTCCTTGGCACTCTTGGCGTGTGCTCATATACTATATGTAAGGTCAAAACCACAAGATTTGTCCCTGAGCGAATTATTTTGTATGTTTGTTATCTCCTGTTTAGTTACACCAAGATAAACTCTTGAAATGAACCATTCGATCAATATTAGCTTTATGAGTAAAGTCATTTTATCTACAGTTTTTTAATGCCCAATTGAGAATCCTGTTGTGCAAATTGAAAATGAAAAAGAACTAATTCATCAAAAACATGCTTTTGCCGAAATCATTCGAACAAAATTGGAAACACAATTATTTGATTTTGGAACTAACGAAAGACTTAGGATGGTTTTTGATATAGAAGCGCATATCGCTTTTTTGGGTGAGGCTATACACTTTAATATTTCAAGACTTTTCTCCGAATATGTCACTTGGACTAATCAATTGTTAATTAGTAGTGGCGGTGATCCTGGGCAATTTAAAATTTGTTTAACGGCAATACAAACGGAAATTGAGCTAAGCGGTTGTGGGAAATGGATCGAAGTCGCACGAAATTTTTTAACGGATGCGATGAATCAATTGGATACAACATTTCCGCCCAGTGAAACATATTTGCTTGATTCTAATCCACACAAATTATTAGCCGAAAGCTATTTGAATGCATGCTTGCAGTTCAAATATGACAACGCAATGAACGAAATTCAACGAGCCGTGGGCAATGGTGTTTCTGTTTATGAAATTTATCTTGAAGTTATCACGCCTGTTATGCGTGAACTGGGGCGTTTGTGGCATTTAAATAAGATTACTGTCGGTCATGAACACTATTGTACAGCGGTCACACAAATGGTCATGGCGACGTTATTTCCTTCAATTTTCAATGCTACTCAAAAGAAACGGCGTTTGATATTGACATGTGTGGCGGGCGAGCTTCATGAAATCGGGGCTCGATTGGTTTCAGATCTATTTGAAATGAATGGGTGGGATACGATATTTATGGGAGCCGATGCACCTATCGAATCGGTCATCGACACGCTAATTGAACATAATGCGAATGTGCTAGCGATCTCAGTAACTATGGTTTCGAATTTGGGAGCATTGACTGAAATGATCGAAGCCGTAAGAGCTACACCTGCCTGTTCGAAGGTAAAAATTTTGGTGGGTGGTGGTGCTTTGAATATAGATAATTCGTTGTGGCAGGAACTCGGCGCAGATGGTTGGGCGGTAGATGGACCAAGTGCGGTTGCCTATGCGGAAATGTGGAGTGGCTTGAGATGAATACCGTGAATATTGATTATTCCGAGAATTTAGGGATTGCGTTTGTTTGTAATTATGATGGTAAGATTTTGGAGGTTATTTGGGATGATTTTGGCTGCCGCGATACCTTGATAGAGTTGTCGCATTTTGTCAGTATCTTCGACTCCGGTTCGATTCAAAAAGGCTTAGCCTTTTTTCTGTATGTTAAAGAACATGGTGTGGCTTTTGGTTGGGAAATCAATCTTTTTCTTAAAGGGATGATATACCCATTTCATTTTACTGCCGCGACCTTGGGTGATCGTTTAGTTATTTTGGGCTCCTCAGCTTGGCAAGGGCATAATAAAATTTACGAAGGCATGAGTCAGGTCATCAGCGATCAGGTTAATAACATGCGGGCGTTGACGCGAAGTTCCCGATTAAGTAATAACCACGAAATTATGGAGCTTTCGGATAAATTTAATAGCGAGATTATCCGGGAAATGCTGGAGTTAAATAATCGTTTGGTGAATGCAGAACGACAATTAGCGCGAAAAAACGCCGAGCTTCGGCGCATTAGCGCAGTATTGACCAAGGATTTGTATCTGGCTCAGCGAGTTGTTCAATGTTCGGGAGAGGCGGTTATTGTTGTTGATGGTGACCATAAAATCATTGATGTCAATTCAGCTTATACGGGGATTACTGGCTATACCAAACAGGAATCCATCGGAACCCAACTGAGTTTAATTGATCGCAGTAACGAAGAAGTCAATGCTATAGCGATTATCTGGGAAATAGTTGCAAAACAGGGGCATTGGCAGGGTGAATGCTGGGGCAGACGAAAATGCGGTGAAATATTTCCGAAATGGCTATCGGTCAGCGTCGTATTAAATAATATTGGCGAGCCACACCATTATGTGATTATTTTTTCCGATATCAGTCGCTTAAAGCATGCGGAAGAACGCTGGCAGCACCTGGCGTTTTATGACAGCCTGACCAATTTACCCAATCGAACCCTGTTTAAAGATCGACTGGAACAAGCCATCGTTCAAGCAAGCCGTGATGGAAAAACGCTAGCTTTACTCTATATTGATCTTGACGATTTTAAAGCTGTAAATGATAGCCTTGGACACGAAGCCGGAGACCGTCTGTTGAATGAGACCGCTCAACGACTCAATTCCGCAACGCGTGAAACCGATACCATCTATCGTTTAGGCGGCGATGAATTTACTATTATCGTCTATGACTGCAAGGATGAGTTTCGTATCATTCAGCTGTGCAATAAAATTATTCATGTGTTGAGCGAATCTTTCAAAATTAACGAAAGTTTCGTGCATATTGGGGCCAGTATTGGTGTTGCCCGTTTTCCGATGGATGGACAAGAATCCGATGTGTTGATTAAAAATGCTGACGCAGCAATGTATGCTGCTAAAGAGTCTGGACGTAACACTAGCCGCTTTTTTTCAAAATCCTTGGGTGAAAAAGTCGTTAATTATCTTAATATGAAAACCCAAATCGCTCAGGGCTTGCAAAACAAGGAATTTTGTCTGTTTTTGCAACCGGAAATCGATTTGCTATCCGGCAATATTCTTTCGATAGAAGCCCTGGTTCGATGGCAGCATCCCCGTCGAGGTTTAGTGGAACCTGACGACTTTATACCGATTGCGGAAGAATCCGGATTAATCATCGAACTTGGTGAATTTGTCATGTGTGAAGCGATTCGTTTTGTTCGCTGTCTGAGTGATTTGGGTTGGAACAAACTCCGTATTGCGGTCAATGTGTCTGGGCGTCAGATGGCTTTACCGGGCTTTACCCAGTTTATTATCAACCAGTTGAATGAAAATAAGGTAAATGGGTATTCATTAATTCTCGAAATTACTGAAAGTATGGTGCTGGGTAATTTGGAGCATTCGATTGAAGTGCTTCAGGCACTCAAAGCACACGGGATTCAAACTGCAATCGATGACTTTGGTACCGGCTATTCATCATTAAGTTATTTGCATCGACTACCGGTGGAGTTTCTTAAAATCGATAAATCCTTTATTAAAGATGCAGACTGTAATTCAGAGAGTAAACCGATTATTTGCGCCATTTCGGCGATGGCAAAAAGTCTTGGAATCAAGACCATTGCCGAAGGCATTGAACGTCAAACGCAAGAAGTTATTTTGAAAGAGTTAGGTTGTGACATCGGGCAGGGCTACTTGTATTCTAAACCGCTTTCCTATGATGACTTTGTGGTGTTTATGAAGGTCCTTCATCAGGAGGAAGCGGCTTCTGATGCGTTGATATAATGGATGAGCATGCAGGTGCTAATTTTGCTTTAAAAGCATGGAAGAGATAGGTTGCTCTTTAGTTGAATTCACCAAACGCGGAAAACGTGAATCCTCGCACCATTGGCATTCTGTCGACACAAGTTATCCTGTTGCATGTTCCACGAAATCCACTCGAACAATTGAATTTGTCTAGATCATGATTACCTGTAGGTACAAAAATAACTACTGAGTCAGCCAATTCAAATGGTAATGGTGATGTAATAGGATCATCAATAACATCATTCTTATCATGCTCATCTCCATAAACTGCGGCACCCGATAGGGTAAAAAATAAAAAAATCGAAAAAATATTTTTTTCCTAAAATAAAACTCCAGAGTTAAAGTAAAAGAATGATTTATAAATTTTTAGTAAAAAAAGCGGAAGTCTCACTTTGATATATTATTAAAATACTTTACGAATTGTTATTGGTATAGTGTCACATATAGCGTCGGATATAGACTCTGAATCAACGCAGCCTGGAAGAATGCTTGCTACGTCAGGTGATTCGAACTTTAATAGTTTCATTATGCCAGTAGCGGGCGTAGACACTAGATTCATCTGAATATAGCCATCTATATTTCTTTTATAGTCATTACCTATATAAGCTGAGTTAAATGAACTTCCCGTTGATTCAATATTATATAAATCTATTAAAAAAATTTGGTTATCATTTGATTGAATAATTTAATAACTAAATTATTGTTCTTTATTAGTTAAGTAAATTACTTCATTTCCTGTTTTTTGCCAAATTCCATTATAAATTTTAAAATCATCAGATAAACAGGCGTTTGATGAAATTAATAAAATAGTAAAACTAATCGTTTTAAAAACAAAATTCATTTTATGTGCAACGTTATGAATTATGAATTATGAATTATGGATTTTCTAAAATTAGACTTCTTTAAAGTTCGCATAAATGTAATACTCGGTTTAATTTAAAAAGCCATTTCTGGTTTCCAAGTTCATGCTTGAAAATGCCTACCGGCAAGCCCCGCTTGCTGAAACAGTAAGCAGAGCTTAATGCTATACATTCCGAAGCTATAGCTTGAGAGTGAGAAAGTCTAGTAGGTTTGATTTGTGACAAATTGCATTTAGCCACCGAACTTAACTGTAGACTGAAGTTTTAAGCTTGTATAGCTGTCCAAAATGACAGCTATACAAGCTTATTAAATTATGGTGGGGCAAAAATTTTCGATCACCGCTGTTGGGGATAAGGAATCAATCCCAGCTTTACCGCATGGATGAAAGCCAACCTAAACCGTTGTTTCTTTTTGGTAAACAAATTCACCTAAATATACATTTTGAATTATTGAGTTTGAATCATTTTGAAACGGAAGGTGTTGAAATGAAGCAGTAATTTGTGTTTTTACAAACACCTTTTCCTATCTTAATTTTAATTTTCAAGGCTTTTGGAGGCAGGCCACCAAGCTTTTAAGGGCCGGGCGTATTTGCTGACTATTATTTATTAATCCTGTATGATTTATTTTTTTACCCGCTATACAGGCATTTTATGGTCATGAATTATGAAAATGATTTTTATACCTGGACTCAGCAACAAGCTCATTTGTTGCGTTCTCACCAGTTTGCAGAATTAGACGTTGAAAATTTAATTGAGGAATTAGAGTCGATGGGTAGAAGTGAAAAGAGGGCGGTTACAAGTCGCTTAACTGTACTTTTGATGCACTTGCTTAAATGGCGTTTTCAAGTAGATCGACGTTCTACTAGCTGGCGTTTAACTATCCAGCATCAACGCTTAAAATTTCATCAAATAATTCGGGATAATCCCGGCTTAAAACCTCAACTCGCTGCAATTTATCTTGATGCTTATCAAGACGCCATCTTTCAGGCCGCACAAGAAACCGGCTTACCTGTTGAGCTTTTTCCAACAGAATCACCTTGGCAATTAACCGAAGTAATTTCTGATAATTTTTATCCTGAATGATTTTACTTTGCGCCTTATTCAAGAGCAGCTTAAATTTTTTATTGTCTAATAGGCGAATTTGAATTTGGTTAGGCGAAATTTATAGGTTGTCTGATAATTGCTCAATCTGACTACAAGCCTCTAAATTAAAACCATCTAATGGCATCATTCACTGTTTTATCCATAAAAAAAGTGGATAACTATCTAGGTTTCCATTGATCGAACATTGGGCCGCGTTTAAAATTAGCGATTGTTTAAATGCTCGATCTTCAAGTATATTGTCCGTCCGATGTACAAATCTCAACAATTTTAGAGAGCCATGTTTCAATAATAGTTTTTCTCGTCCGTAAACGCTTAGTTTTCGGCGTCATTCACAACACTCTATTTTAATGTCAGACTTTTCCCATTTTAATTATCCGGGAAATATCCATGTCATCAATAGAATGCAATGTCAGTAAAAATAAGTTTTGGCAAAATCATTTCGCGCAGTGGCA
>CANNKG010000146.1 GCA_947505105.1 Methylococcaceae bacterium
ATGATTTTAAACAATAGCTGTAGTTGAACGAGGATAGTTTTTAGCATCTATTATCAGTTAAATACAGCACTATTTTTAAAACTAGCCGAAGTCATAAATTCGGGGAATTAAAATATGACTAAAATTGCCGTATTTCGACAGCCTAGACCATGGCACACTTAAATTATGATGTATTGGTCGGCGGTTTTCATTGTGTCAAAGATGACGAATTGCAAATTTTTTCCGATACCCAGCATTTTAGTCGCCATGTAAAAGCCATGTTAACGGTCCGTGATGATGCCATGAATAAAACTGGCGAACGTAAGGCTTATATCGCATCACTTATTTGTGATGCCGATGATTTGTCGGAAAGATGGAATATTGCACTTGAGTTAGGTGTCGATGGTGTGTTAATAGCACGATTTATTCAGGGATTTAGCGCCTTAACAAAATTAGCTCGTCAAAAAGAATTGCCGATATTAGCTCATAATACCTGTAGTGAGTTATTAACACGCAATCCCGACTGGGGAATTCATGAACGTGTCTGGACACATTGGTTACGCCATTGCGGTGCCGATTGGTTAGTCACCAATGGTGGATTTGGCCAACATTTGCTATCGAATGCATTTGAGCAAGAAGTCTTATGCGCGATGCTGGAACCGCTTGAAAATGAGTTTTCAGCTGTTATGCCAATTTTACAAGGTGGTAAACGTCCCGAAGAATTAACGCAATATCGTGATTGCTGTGGACAGGTTAATTTTATGTTGATTGCTGCCAACTGGTTAGACAATCATCCACAGGGGCTTTTGTATGCTGCCAACTATTTTAGGAATGCCGTTTCTGCGTTAGAAAATTAACGCGAAACACTTCTCCAGCTTTCGCAGCTTTCGCAGCTTTCAGCTAGGTTTTCACACTCGGTTAAAAACTGGATCATTAATTATAAGCGCCAGTATTGGCTTAACTATTGCTTCAAATTTAAGAAAGCTCCTCTAACGATGTTTGTATGCTAAGAACCAGCCGATAATGATATGAAAATATTTCAAATTAATAATTCTGATTATGCAGCGGAAAACGCTATTAACGATATTTTGATCAATCCAGATTTACCTAATAATTTTTTCACCATGCATATTGATGACCGGTCACAACGGCACCTTGAAAAATGGTTTTGTTTACCGTTTGTCCTCACTCATGAGCAAACTTTTAAAGTACTCTGCCTGGACAATAACTCAGATGTGATGCCAAGTGAATTAGGCGCTTTTGATAATCTTGAGGAAGCCGTCAATTTTGCGAATACACAAAAGCTAAGCTAACCCCGCTCCAGCACCCTCTCAAACAGAGGGATTCATTTGTGTGCATTGCGATGCCTTTTTAAGGGCTCAGCTGCGCATTTTCCAAGATTCGGCTCGGATTTCGTCAATGATCCGCTCAAAGTTTGGCTTGCTTTGAGCCCCCCTAGCGCAAAGAGTCCACTCTATTAAATCAATCTAACGAAAAATCCAATTTTGTTTATTGTCCGACATCGCGCAAAGATTTGTTGCTTTTGCTACAGACTGAATACCTTCCTAATCTGATATCCGGCCCTATTTCCTTAGCTCCAATAAGTAAATTCCTTTAGGCATGTAGTTTGCTCAATTGCCAAACAAACTATAACAACAATTCTAAAAAGGTCTCGCCCTGTTTGGATTAACCTGAGGATTCCAGCAATGAAAGAAACATTTTATGATGTTATGCGTAGGCAGGGCATCACCCGGCGAAGCTTCTTGAAGTTTTGCAGTTTAACGGCGGCGTCTTTGGGACTCTCGCCTGCCTTTGTTCCACAAATCGCCGAGGCGATGGAAACCAAGCCCCGGATACCGGTCTTATGGTTGCACGGTCTGGAATGTACCTGTTGTTCCGAATCCTTTATCCGCTCAGGTCATCCTTTAGCCAAAGATGTCATTTTATCCATGCTATCGCTGGATTATGACGATACCATCATGGCCGCTGCCGGGCATGATGCCGAAGCGATTGTCACCGAGATCGTCGAAAATTATAAAGGCAATTACATCCTCGCGGTTGAAGGCAACCCGCCGTTAGCTGAAGATGGTATGTATTGCATCATCGGCGGCAAACCGTTCGTTGAGCAATTGCGCTACGCTGCCGAACATTGCAAAGCGATTATTTCCTGGGGCTCATGCGCTTCTTGGGGTTGTGTGCAAGCTGCGAAACCCAATCCGACCCGCGCAACTCCTGTACACAAGGTTCCTCACCTAGCCGATAAACCGATCATCAAAGTACCGGGTTGTCCTCCCATTGCCGAGGTTATGACCGCCGTGGTCAGTTATTTATTGACCTTCGACAAATTGCCGACCTTAGATAGCCAAGGGCGTCCGCAGATGTTTTACAGTCAGCGTATCCACGACAAATGTTATCGCAGGCCGCATTTCGACGCGGGCCAGTTTGTCGAGCAATGGGATGATGATGCGGCGCGTCAAGGCTATTGCCTCTACAAAATGGGCTGCAAAGGACCGACCACTTATAACGCGTGTTCAACGATGCGCTGGAATGAAGGCACGTCCTTTCCTATTCAATCGGGGCATGGCTGCATTGGTTGCTCTGAAGACGGTTTTTGGGATAAAGGCAGTTTCTATGATCGCGTCACCGAGATAAATCAATTCGGCATCGAAGCGAATGCCGAACAAATCGGCGCTACCGCAGCCGCTATCGTCACCGCGGGAGTCGCTGCACACGCCGGCATTACCGCCCTTAAACGCGCCCAACTTACAGGAGAATCTTCATGACCGCTATCAATACCCCGAATGGTTTTCAATTGGATACGGGCGGGCGCCGGGTAGTAGTCGATCCAGTCACCCGCATTGAAGGTCACATGCGCTGCGAAGTTAATCTCGATGAAAATAATATCATTCGCAATGCAGTTTCCAGTGGCACCATGTGGCGCGGCCTCGAAGTTATTTTAAAGGGGCGCGATCCACGCGATGCCTGGGCCTTTGTGCAACGCATCTGCGGCGTCTGTACCGGAACTCATGCCTTAACATCGGTCAGGGCCGTCGAAGATGCGCTAAAAATTACGATTCCTGAAAATGCCAATTCGATTCGAAACATCATGCAATTGACCTTGCAGGCCCAAGATCACTTGGTACATTTTTACCATCTGCATGCTCTCGACTGGGTAAATCCGGTCAATGCCCTAAAAGCCAATCCGCAAGCAACTTCGGAATTACAACAGAAAATTTCCCCACATAATCCAAAAGCATCGGCCGGTTATTTTCGGGATACACAAAATCGCCTCAAAAAATTTGTCGAATCAGGCCAATTAGGACCCTTTAAAAACGGCTATTGGACCAATCCTGCCTATCTATTGCCCCCTGAAGCCGATTTGATGGCGGTTACCCATTATTTAGAAGCCCTCGATTTTCAAAAAGACATTATGAAAATCCGGACCATCTTCGGCGGCAAAGACCCGCACCCCAATTGGTTGGTCGGCGGCGTGCCCTGCGCAATCAATATCGACGGGATCGGTGCGGTCGGTGCGCTGAATATGGAACGATTAAATCTGGTTTCGTCGCTGATAGACCAAAGCATCACCTTCATCGATCAAGTTTATATTCCAGATTTATTGGCGATTGCGAGCTTCTACAAAGGCTGGTTGTATGGTGGCGGCTTGTCGGGACAGAATTTATTGTCCTATGGCGATATTCCCGATAAGGCCAATGATTATTCGGCTCACAATTTATTGATGCCGAGAGGCGCGATTATCAATGGTAACTTAAGCAAGGTACACAAGGTTAATCTGCGTGATCCGGATGAAATTCAAGAATTTGTCCCGCATTCCTGGTACGCCTACCCTGATGCCGTCAAGGGTCTGCATCCTTTCGATGGCGTCACTGAACCTAACTTTGAGCTGGGTGCTAAAACCAAAGGGACTAAAACCAACATTCAGCAATTGGACGAAAATGCCAAGTATTCCTGGATCAAAGCGCCGCGCTGGCGCGGTCATGCCATGGAGGTCGGACCGCTCGCACGTTATGTAATCGGCTATGCGCAAGGCAATAAAGAAATTACCGAGCAACTGAATTTTGTGCTAAAAACCCTCGATGTACCGGTCACCGCATTATTTTCGACCTTGGGACGGACCGCCGCCAGAGGGCTCGAAGCGCAATGGGCCGCAGGCAAGATGCGTTATTTTATGGACAAATTGATGACCAATCTAAAAGCCGGCGACTTATCAACCGCTAATGTGACCAAATGGGACCCCGAGACTTGGCCGAGTCACGTCAAAGGTGTCGGTTTTACCGAAGCGCCGCGTGGAGCTTTAGGACACTGGTTAGTCATTAAAGATGCCAAAATCGACAACTATCAATGCGTGGTTCCGACCACCTGGAATGGTTCGCCGCGTGATGAGGCCGGTAATATCGGCGCCTTCGAGGCGGCCTTGATGAATACCAAAGTAGAACGCCCGGAAGAGCCGGTTGAAATTCTGCGTACTCTACATAGCTTCGATCCGTGTCTGGCCTGTTCGACACATGTCATGAGTCCAGACGGCATCGAATTGACTCAGGTAAAGGTACGTTAATTGTTATTCTTTAAGTTTCCGGAGATCATTATGTTTAAATCTTGTGTATTAATCATGCTCACCCTATTTGCCGGCGCAGCTTCTGCGCATACCGGCCCGCATGACCTGGGTGGTTTTATAAGCGGTTTTAGCCATCCCTTGCTAGGCATCGATCATCTGTTATTCATGTTCGGGGTAGGGCTATGGGCGAGTCGCTTATCACTGACTCAGGCACTGATAACTCTGTTAAGCTTTTTAAGTTTTATGTTGATCGGGACGGGTCTTGCGCGGCAAGGGCTGGTCATTCCAGGACTGGAGACTGGCATTCTGGGTTCGGTAATGGTTGTTAGCTTTTTACTGGCAAGCTCCAGACCAATATCCACTCTGTTGATTGCCGTCTTATTAGTCGATTTCGCGTTGTTCCATGGCTTCGCCCATGGTTTGGAACTGCCTTTAAGCACTGAACCAAGTCATTATGTTTTGGGATTTACCCTCTCAACGGCATTACTTCAAAGTATCGGCTTGCTTATCGGCTACGCGATCAATAAGCAGGCAACAATTCTGCGGCTATGGGCTTATGTCACGGGTGGCTTGGGTCTGTATTTGTTATTCGCAAGCTAGGAGTCCACGGTTATGAACTCTAATGCTATCAATACGCCTCCAGCGGTGTATGTATACGAAATTCCGGTCCGGGTTTGGCACGTTTTAAATGCCCTAATCATTTTGGTCCTGATTGTCACGGGTTATTTGATTGCCAATCCTCTAGCATCGGTCACGGGCGAGGCATCCGCGCATTTTGTAATGGGTTACATTCGTTTTATACACTTCACCAGTGGTTTTGTATTAGTGGTCGGTTTAGTGTTTCGAATTGTCTGGGCCTTTATAGGTAACACTTATGCGCGGCAATTCGTTCTCCCACCATTACTGAGTAAGCGTTTTTGGTCGGGCGTTTGGCATGAAATTCTTTGGTATAGTTTTATCGATAAGCGGCCGCGCAAGTATATCGGGCATAATCCGCTGGCGATTTTATTTATGCACCTCATCCTGTTTTGGGGAACCCTATTCATGATCGTCACCGGTTTTGCAATGTATGGTGAAGGCGCAGGTCAACATAGCTGGCAATTCACCTTTTTCAGCAGTTGGGTCATTCCGCTGTTCGGACAAAGCCAAAATGTTCATAGCTGGCATCACTTGATGATGTGGTTCATTATCTGTTTTGTGATTACTCACATTTATGTCGCCATCCGCGAGGACAAACTGTCGCGGCAAAGTTTGCTCGCTACCATCGCCACCGGTTGGCGGACCTTTAAAGATGATGAACCCTGCGATGACTAACCCGCGTGTCTTAATACTGGGCATCGGCAATGTCCTATGGGCCGATGAAGGCTTCGGTGTGCGCGTGATCGAAAACTTGCTAACTCATTATGTTTTCCCCGAAAACGTTGAAGTTTTGGATGGCGGCACGCAAGGAATTTATCTGGTGCATCATATCGAGGCGGCGGATGTTTTAATTGTCTTTGACGCGATTGATTTTTCGTTGCCGCCCGGAACTTTACACAGCATTTATAACCAAGATGTACCGAAGTTTCTTAGTGCCAAAAAAATGAGTTTGCATCAAACAGGCTTTCAAGAAGTATTGGCGATGGCCGAAATGCTCGGCCACTACCCGCAGCATCTCCTATTAATCGGAGTACAACCGGTCGAACTGGAAGATTACGGCGGCAGTTTACGACCGCTGGTGAAAGCGCAAATTCAACCGGCTATAGCGCTGGCATTTGACTATTTGCAGAACTTCGGCATCAGCTATACTCAAATTGAGGCTAAAATGCATATTGAACTTGCCGATCCTGCTTTAGACATGCAACGCTACGAGGCGGAACGTCCATCTGCACAAGAGGCTTGCCGTTTGGGCGACGAACGGATAATCTATGCTTCTAATATTAAAATAATTCCGCCTCAGTCCAATCCGGATGCGATACCGGTCGCGGTTGATTTTCGAGGGCAATATTAATGTGTATCGGAATTCCGATGCAGATTATCGGCTTTGCAGGAGACCTTGCCGTTTGCGTCCAACAGGAGCAACAACATTTAATTGATATTCAATTGGTTGAAAATCTGGAGATCGGCACATGGGTGCTGGTTTTCCTAGACACTGCGCGCGAAGTCGTCAGTGCCGAACAGGCCGTTTTAATCAATAATGCGCTTGAAGCGCTGCGTTTAAGTTTACAAGGCGAAACCAATTTCGATCATTTATTTGCCGATTTAGTCAACCGGGAACCGCAATTACCGGAATTTTTACGCCCACTCGTCACGAGCCAACATGAATAGCATTGAACTTCCAATTATTGGTAGCGGCAGCCAACCTAAAGAAGCCGACGGCCTTGAACTTGATTTTTTACATTTACCCGGTGCAATGCATACCTATAGCATGCCGGAACTTTCACCCAGCCTCAGTCAATCAGCCATCCAAGCCAAAGCTTTGTTGCAATTGATCCTGGACGCCTTGAATACGCTCGACCCTGCCGAAAACTATACCTTTGAAACGTTCGGCCTGACACTAAAAGATTTGGCTTTTTTGAATGAAACCTTAGGCGAAGGTGAAGTCAGCATTATTCATCAAGGCGAGGCATCCCAAACCCGCATCCAGGAATCAGTCCTGGCCGGGGTTTGGCGGGTTCAAAGTTTTAACCTAGCTGGCGAAATTCAGGCCGATGTGATCGAAGTCGGCGCGATTCCGCAGATCGTCAAAGACTACACCTTTAACAACGCACAGCGACAGCTCGACATCAATCAGCACACGCTCCCAGCCGGTCTCATGAACGCCTTACCGTTGGTCGGCGAACTAAACGCGCAAATCCAAACGTTCAACCCTGAAACCTATGCCCATGTAATTAATCTGAGCTTATTACCTTTGACCGAGCAGGATTTGGCATTTCTGCATAATTTACTCGGTACTGGTAAAGTCAGCATCTTATCGCGCGGTTACGGTACCAATCGCATTACCAGTACCGCCACCAGCAAGGTCTGGTGGGTACAATATTTTAATTCCGATGATAAGCTGATTTTAAATACCTTGGAAATTGATCAGGTTCCAAAAGTAGCTTGCGCGGCACGGGAAGATTTGGCCGATAGCGCAAGCCGCCTGCAAGAAATTCTTGATTGTTGTTGATAAGCTATGAACTGGTCTGATGCACACAGTCTAATGCTTGATCTCGAAAGCTGTTTTAAGCGGATACAGCGTGAGCGCATGCAGGATGTGCCGATACTTAATCCAAAATTACAGGTAAAAGCCATCGATTTTCTGATGTTTCAACAAGCTTGGCTGGGTATCCTAATCACCCCTTGGTTTATGAATATCCTATATTTTCGTGATGATGAACAAGGCCTCGGATCAAAAATAACCCATACCTTCCCTGCAGGACAAATTGAGTTTATCGTTGCTTTTGAAGAAGCACTGGGATTTTACCAAAGCTGTTCGCTGTATTCACCGATGTTCGCTTTCGCTGACCAACTCAGCGCCGAACAAACGGCGATAGCCGCTATGCGCGAGCTCGTTCAAATAAGTTCAACTCCCGAAATTTCACGCCGAGATCTGCTCCGCGGACGATTCAGTAAGCGGCCCTGAATTTGATGGATATCGGACAATTACGCATTCAACTTTATTCCCAGACAGGAGAAATCCGACAGGTAGACATTCAATCCACCAGACCGTCACAAATCACTGGGTTGTTCATCGACAAAACCCCTAATCAAGCGTTAAGAACACTGCCGCTATTATTTTCTATCTGCAACATCGCTCAATCGTTTGCCGGTTTTTTGGCATGTTCGCGCGCCCTCGGGATTTCTGAAGATCCTCGCACTACCGCGGCAAGACAACTATTGCTTAATGTTGAAATTATTCGCGAGCATTGTTGGTGGCTGCTAATCCATACGGATAAAGCAAAGCTTGCCGTGTTTATCCGACTCGTTAACCAATTTAAACAGGCGCTATTTGTTAATGGTGAGGCTTTTCAGTTAGCCAGTCAGTTGCAAGTCGATAAAACTCAACTCGAAAATCTGCTCCAGCAAATTGACCAATCGCTGGATGAGCTGTTTAGAGGAACACGTACCCAGCTACTTGAAGTGGAAAATGAACTCGATCTGCAACATTGGCTTAAAGATAATCGAAGCATCCCGGCAGAATGTTTGCGGGAAATTATTGCCGAGGATTACCAACAGCTCGGATCTAATGCACTGGAACTACTACCGGCATTGACCGACCAAGACCTGCACCAGTTTTTTAGTCAGCATCCAAGCAACGACTTTGAGCGTTTCCCTGACTGGCAGGGGCGTTGTTATGAAAATAGCAGTCTCAATCGCCAACAGCAACATCCTCTGATTGCCAACTTATTGCAGAAGCATGGCAATGGTTTGTTACCACGCTTTGCAAGTCGTGTACTGGAGTTAGCCAAGTTGCCCGCTCAACTGCGACAAAATCAGCATGACCTAGTGGATCGTCTATTATTTCCACCGGCAGGATCGAACTACAAGAACACCGGGCTCGCGCAAATTCAAACCTCACGCGGCTTGCTTATCCATTATGTCGAATTAGATCAGGGCCTTATCAGTCGTTATCAGATTATCGCGCCTACCGAATGGAATTTTCATCCCCATGGCATCGCCGCGCAGAGTCTTAAGCAACTCAGCGCTGAAAATAATCTCCTGTTGCGCCAACAAGCCGATAGCCTAATCAACACTTTAGATCCCTGCGTAAGCTATGAATTAATAATTGATAGTATTTGAATGTCTGGATATCGCTTCCGGAATCCAGGTTACGATGCTGTTTGGTTTTTTTCCTGAAGAAATGTCAGCACATCTTCATTATTCACTCGATCATAAATTTCTTCCATAAGCACAGTGACCCCTAACGATTCAAAAGTAATCTTATCACCCAGGTAGTAATAGGATGGTTGCCAACCGTCTTTTTTGCTAAAAACAGTGACCTCCACTTTATCTTGTTCAATCAACACATATTCTTCCAAGCTTGGGATATTTTGATACCGTAGCCGTTTGTAAGTATGATCGAGCTTACGAGTTGACTTTGAAAGCACTTCGACAATCAACACTGGAGCCGTTTTATAAATGTCGCTTTCATCATCCTTACTGCAAACTACCATTACATCAGGGTAAAAGAAGTCTTGATTAACTTTTAGCTTTATATGAGCCATAAATGACTGACAAGGAGAAGCTTTTAAATTATTTATAAAATGAGTAACGATATTTAACGAAATAACATTATGGTTAACACTCGCTCCGGTCATGGCGGTTATTTCACCGTCAATCAGTTCATGCTTGGTATCCACTGACAACTCAAAATGTAGGTAGTCATCAATACTCGTTTTATTGTATGTATGTTGAAAGCTCATGGCTTTTTTCCTTTTATCTTAAAAGGCAATTATATTTATTTTTCAATAAGATCAAATTTTAATATTGTTGACTGACAAACACGATCGCATTTGAGCTTGAAAGCACCGTAGCTCGCGGGCTGGAAGCGGGTGAACGTATTGAAGTTAGAGACTTTGGTAGCTTTAGTTTGCGTCATCATCCAGCAAGAATGGGTCGTAATCCAAAAACGGGTGAGTCGGTGAATGTTCCGAGTAGAGTAGCTTTGCATTTTAAACCCGGCAAAGAATTACGCGAGAAGGTTGATGCTGCAAAAGAACAGTATGAAATAAAAGGGTGATAAAAACTTAAAACTCAAATATTATTAGCTATATTTCAAACTTTTGAAACAAAAATAAGAAGGACTTTTATGTTAGATACAAAACATTCGCCTTTGTTGAATCTCTCTAAATACTAATGGTGTATAGAGATGACCTTTCAAAAACCAGGAATCATTCTTGCTGAAGGTCATCCGGTTACACTAAAAGGGTTACAGCAACTAATAATTGAAGAAAGTCCATTTCAAATTCTAGCGACATGTGCTGATGCTAATACAACATTGCAAGCACTTTCAAAACATCAACCCGATATTTTACTACTAGACCTTGATCTCCCTGGAAAATGCGCACTCAAATTGCTAGCAGAGCTTATACAAGCTGGTCACATTATTAAAGTTGTTGTCATTGCAATTCACATTGATGAGCATCGGTTACGTGAAGCTATTCGTTTAGGTGTTAGGGGTATGCTATTGAAGAGTATGCCTACCTGCTTGCTTTTACAATGTTTGCTCAAAGTGTTGGAAGGTGGCGAATGACTAGAACGTCAAGCAGTTCAAAGTACATTAGAAACGATGCTTCGTCGTGAGTTGACAAATAAAACGCTTAATGCACTTACATCGCGTGATTTGCAACTTGCTACGCTAGCATCAAAAGGTTTTAGTAATAAAGATATTGCAAAACAAGTAAATATCACTGAAGGTTCAGTAAAAATTAGTCTAAGTCGCATTTATAAAAAGTTGAATTGTAAAAATCGTGTTGGCTTGACTGCACTTCTTCAACAAAAATAGTTTTAACTGCTATTTCAAGTCTCAACTTTCAATCAGTTCTACCAGAATGTTAACTTTTGTTAACATAAATTGCTAACCCTGGATAACTTACTAAAAATAATGTTTCGCTATATTATGTGTGCGGTAATAAAAACACACGAAATGACGATGAACATATTTAGCGAACAACGTAATGCCGAACGATTTGCAATAGCTTACGAAGTTCAATTGGAAGATGGAAACGGAGTAACACGAGATTTGAGTAGTACTGGCGTATATTTCACAACCTCCAATTACCTTGAAGTTGGCTACGTGCTGCAGTTTTACATATTGCTACAAAAGATAGGCAAAAGCATTAACCGTTTACGTTGTGAAGGTCAGGTGATACGCACTGATGAATCATCACAAGAATGGGGAATAGCAGTACATTTATTAACCTTTGGATTTGAGTATAGCCACGGCTGACTTACCTATTTTTTATAATTTTATTAAAGAGACTTTTCTATGAACTTTAAAAAAATTTTACTCACTACTTCAGTTTTATTAACTTTAAGTAGTCCAGTTTTTGCAGATGATAATGGCAATGATGGGAAACCAAGAATTGCCGATATTGCTACTGTTTATCAACCTGATCCAAGTACAAATGCGAATCTTACTATTAGTGGTATAAATTTATGTATTACTAAAAAAGATAAGAGCATAAAGCCTCCTATTGTGACAATAGGTAATAAAGCTTTTACTAGCTCAACTTTTAAAACCCCTGCTTCTTGTTCTCCCGCTGCCACTAAAGATGACTTAGATAAAATTCAAATCCTAGCTTCAAATTTAAAATCCGTAAGCGGCGATTGGGTAGTAGCTGTCAGTAAAGATACTAGTGGCAGTTATTCAAGTGACAAAACCGATTATTATGACTTTACAGTAGGTGCTATTGGTCCTGTAGGTCCTGCTGGTGCCGCAGGTCCTGCCGGACTAAAGGGTGATGCAGGATTGGCAGGCGCCACAGGTCCTGCGGGACCGAAAGGCGATACCGGATTAACAGGTGCCGCAGGTCCTGCCGGACCAAAGGGTGATGCAGGATTGGCAGGCGCCACAGGTCCTGCGGGACCGAAAGGCGATACCGGATTAACAGGTGCCGCAGGTCCTGCCGGACCAAAGGGTGATGCAGGATTGGCAGGCGCCACAGGTCCTGC
>CANNKG010000147.1 GCA_947505105.1 Methylococcaceae bacterium
CTCGCCATAATGACGTGGAAATGTGGGAAAAAGATAACATTCCTTACACTGTTCGAAAAAAACGCCAAGCTTTTTTCAACAATATTGCAAGCCAAAAATCGGGAGTAAAATAACTGGGACAGAGGGACTTATTTCGACAGCCTAGTATCAATCCCGCATTTAGTTTTCAGACCGGTTTTGGTATAGACGAGTTGCAATATCAATCCCTTACTCAGGTCTTAGAGCAAAAAGCCAATCCGGACTTTTATCCCTGCAGTTCACTTACACGTCTGCAGGAACAAGGTTACTGCGGTGAAGTTTGGCTAACGCGCAAAAATCAATCCCATTTCCCGGCTTATGTCATTATCAATTCTTTACAACAGGAAAACGCCACTGAATATTTTTTACTGCTCGAGTTGGATATTTCAGAGCGCAAGCAACTTGAAAACGAGTTGCGCCATAATGCTGAAACCGACCCACTGACCAAACTCTGTAATCGAAACGCTCTATTTCACTATATAGAAAATGCAATTGCGTCAGCCAAGCGTTTTCATTATTCCGTAGCCTTGTTATTTCTGGACTTAGACGGCTTTAAACAAGTAAATGATTGTTTAGGGCATGGTGAGGGCGATAAATTGCTGATAGAAGTTGCGCAACGTTTGAGGAGTTCAGTCAGACAGGTGGATACGGTTGCTCGCTTGGGGGGTGATGAGTTTGTAGTGATTTTGAACGGTACCTCAAAAGAGTTGATTGAACGGACTGCTCAACGCATTATTAATTTGTTGACTTTTAAAATCAAACAATCACAACTAGAATTATGCGTATCGGTAAGTCTTGGCATTGCGGTATTTCCGGATGACAACCCGAATCCACTGATCTTGCTAAAATTCGCCGATGAGGCCATGTATCGGGCCAAATCTCGCGGTAAACAACAGTTTTGTTGGTATACCGAACCTGGTTACTCCTCTTCAGAGCCACTTTAGTTATGTTAAACCCAGCGCTAACCAAATGTTTATCCAATCTCCGAATTCTGTATGTCGAAGATGATTCCGAAACCCGCGAAGAATTACAATCGATTCTGGAATTGTATGTTGCCGAACTCTATGTCGCTAATAATGGTCGCGAAGGCCTGATTTTATATCAACAACACCATCCTGACATTGTCATCACAGATATTCAGATGCCTGAAATGAATGGTTTATCGATGGCAGCCGATATTAAGCGCATGAATCCAAAACAGGCGATTGTAGTCTTGAGTGCCTATAACGATGTGGAATATCTGTTTCGTGCCTTGGAATTGGAAATTCAAAATTACATCACCAAACCGATCAGTGTCGAACGTTTGCTAAACAAATTAGAGGAAATTACTCGACAAATCAATTTGACTCGCGAGACCGAGCAAAGTCAGAAATTATTAGAACAATACAAGAGACTAGTCGATGAGAAGGCTATTGTCGTCAAAGTGGATATTGACGGAAACATTGTCTATGTCAATCAGCACTTCTGTGAGCTCTCCGGCTATTCGGAAACCGAGTTGTTAGGTCAGCATTATCTGTTTAGTTTAGACCCAAGCAATCAAAAAGCCGTGTTGGACGAATTGAAACAGTCCCTTCTGGAAAACAAGAAGTGGAATGGTTTACTGAAAAAAAGAACTAAATCGGGCGCTATTTATGTCGTGGATGTCAGCGTTATAGCCGTTGTCGATACGGAGAACAGAATCGAAGAATTTGTGGCGTTGATGGTTGACATGACCGAAGTCTATGAAAAATTCGAACGCTTGTCACTCAACCTCAAGCAAGATTTAAGTAAACAAAGGCATTTTCTACATGAATACGAACATGCTTTGGAGGTAGGGACATCGTTATGCGTGCTCAATCCAGACGGGACTATTGTCAGTACCAATCAAAACTTCAGCATGACCTTGGACTGCACCCCGGATGAGTTAGTCGGTCAGTCTTTTTACGACATGGTGCAAAACGGTGCAGAATTTAAAGAACGTATCATGGCCCGGGTCATGGAAAAAGGTTTCAGTTCGCGCGTCATTAAGATTACAGGAAAATACGGTTTACAACATACCTTCAGTACCGTGATCGTCGGCATTCACGACCAAGATGGCAAAATTTGTTCATTGATGAGTTTAAATCACGATATTAGTGAAACCATCAAATTGAACGAGGACATGATTGAAAATCAAAAGGACTTAATTTATGTGCTAGGCGAGGTCGTCGAAAATCGCAATCAGGAAACAGGGTTGCATATTAAACGTGTCGCGCTGATTTCCGAATTACTCGCACGCAAATACGGCTTGAGTGAAGAATATGCATCGATGATTAAAATCGCTTCGCCGCTGCACGACATCGGTAAAATCGGCATCCCGGATAAAATTTTGCTAAAGCCAGGCAAACTTTCCGTACTCGAATACGAGGAAATGCAAAAACATGCCGACTTAGGCTTTCATCTGCTCAGCAAGCTGGATCGTCCTTTAGTTAAAATGGCCGCGACCATCGCCCACGAACATCATGAATATTTCAATGGTAAAGGCTATCCTTTAGGCTTAGAGGGAGAAAATATTGCGATTGAAGCGCGCATTGTTAGTCTGGTTGATGTGTTCGATGCCTTAAGTACTCGACGCGTTTATAAAGAGCCATGGGCAGATGAGGAGATTATCAGCTATATTAGAGATAATAAAGGCACGCAATTTGATCCGGAACTGGTGGAGTTATTTCTTAATAATATCGATGAGATTCTGCTCATTCGCGACCAGTTTAAGGAACAAGAGTGATACAATCTGCCTTCAAAATAGTGAGCGTCATATTAATAAGCGGCATCGCTTGCGCTCTTGAAGCCGATACCACCGCAGCACCGCAAAAATTGACGTTGGAAGCCTGTATTCAAATGGCTCTCGAAAAGCATCAAGCGCTGCAAGTCTCAGCGGCCAATGTAGCTATGGCCGAAGCCATGTATCGGCAGGCCATGTCGGCCTATTGGCCCAGCATTAAAGCGGAAGTGGATGCCCAACGCTCCGATCAAGATCGAACGTTCTCCGTCCAAGGACAATTTGAACTGCCCAACGATGTAGCGCAGTTACTCCAGTTAGGCTTAGCCAAACCGGTAGGCACTATTCCGCTCAATATGAATGTCAAACTGTTTGACCGGGATGTAATCGCGTCTTCCCTGAATCTGACTTATCCCCTCTTTACAGGCCTGAAACGAGAAGCGTTGGTGGCTCAGACCGAAAAAGCCATACAAATCGCCGAGCAAGGCCAGCGTAAAACTAATCTGGAAGTCGTACGTGATGTCAAAAAATATTTTTATGCGGCGCAATTTGCGCAACAAATGGAACAACTGACTTCAGATACTCTGGAACGCTTTCAGGCGCTTGAAGATTTAACAGAACGCCTGTTTCAGAACGGCTCGTTGAAAGTTAAAAAAACCGATTATTTACGCTCCAAAACGACCACGGCGTTGACACGAACGGTACTGAGTGAAGCACGCTATGCTCTGGAAATGGCGCACGAAGCACTGGGGAATGCGATGGGCCAAGCATGGGATGAGCATTTTGTCCTGGCGGAACCTAGCGAAACCACTCCATTGAACGAAAGCTTGCAAGCGTTGGTTGAAACCGCACAAAGTTTTAATCCGGAGTTACAACAATTACGTTTAGCAGTACAAATCAGCGATGATCAAATTACCGAAGCGCAAAGTGGCTACTATCCAATGATCGGTTTTCATGCCTCAGCTTATAATGTCCAGAACGATTACAAATCCGGCCTAACCAATAAAGCTAACCGCGATGGTTGGACGATCGGCATCGGCATGCAATGGCAATTGTTTGACGGTTTCCTAACCGCCGGGAAAGTTGATCAGGCGAAAGCACAACAACGAAAGCTCGAAAGTCAGCAAGTATTGCTCGACCAAGCCATTGCACTTCAGGTAAAACAACAATTCCTCAGTATTAAGACGGCAAACACTCAAACCAAAGACAGTCAAAACGCTGCCAATTTTGCTAGCGAAAATCGCAAATTGCATATGCGCGCCTATCAGGACGAATTGGTGGAAACCAAAGACGTCATCGAAGCGCAAGTTGTCGAAACCTTTGCCCAAGGCGCACATTTTCGATCCCAGTATGCTTTGGAGATGGGACTACTCTCGCTGGAATATTTGATCGGCCAACATGTGCAACCCTTATAATTACGAGCATCGTTATGCATCGATGCTTGGATATTTGAAATTGATGAATAATTTTGTTCGTTTTATTTTCTTGGTGATGCTCTGTAGTTGGTCATGGTACGGGACTGCAGAAGCGGCATTGAGTTTGCAGATAGGCTTTCATGCTAAGTCATTTCCGGACTTTTCAGTTGAAGATGTCGAGATTTCAGTCAAATTGCTCGCGGAGGAATTGGGCAAAGAAATCGGTGTGGAAACCCATGTTGACGTCTACGAAGATATTCGCGCAATGCGTCAAGATTTTGAACAGGGCAAAATTAACTTTGTCGTGGCGTCCTCAATTTTACTGGTCAAGGAATTTAACAGCGCCCTTTTTGTGGATGGTTTTCGCTTTGTACGAATCTCTCCGTTATCGGATCGCGTGATTGTCTTGGGACAAATCAAACCCGGCAAACGGACTTTGCAGGATTATCGTGGTGACCGACTAGCGCTGGCACAATATGATCCGATGACCGACTTGTATTTGGATTACGTCTCTTGGTTAACCTTCAAACGCAGTTATCAAAACAGCTTCAAATTACTTGGGCGGGAAAAGAAAGCTCATCAATTAATTCTAAAACTGTTTTTTGACTCTGCCGATGTTACCTGTGTCTATCAAAACGCCTATGCAACCGCGCTAGAAATGAATCCGCAACTGGAGAAAAAACTCCAAATCATTGCGCAAACCGAGTTTATGCCTCAGGGTATGGGCTTATTTCATCGCAACACGCCAGTCGAGTTTCGAGAACTGGTGATCGCGGAAGCGCTCAAATTAGCCGATCGCCCGCGAGGTCAGCAATTGCTGAATTTATTTAAGAGTGAACGAGCCATTCGCTCCACTTACGCCGATTTAGATGCGGCGTTAAAGTTAAACACAGCCTATCAAAACCTGATCCTCAAAAAATGAAGCGTAAAAATAACATTTACATCAGTTTGAGCAATCCATTTACAGAGATTGTCGCGCAAATTTTCTGGATCATCAAAAATTGGCGTGTCGCTCAACGCTTATCCATAGGTTTCTCGATTATCCTATTACAACTGGTCACTTCGGGGTTCTCTCTCGCGGACCCTGAACCGCTCAAACCAGCTCGGTTGAAATTGGGTTTCTATGCCCATTCCGCAACTGAAGTTGCCAGTCTTAGCGATATTGAAGTGTCGATGAATTTTTGGGCCAAGGAGTTTATGACTCAGGGCGCACGGGAAATAGGTTTTGAGATCACCGATGGCGGTGCCGTTCTTTTTGATACGATGGTCGATATGCGCAATGCCGTCGAACGAGGCGAAATTGATATGGTGATTGCGCCACCGATATTGTTGGTGCGATATTTTAAACGTCACGAATTACAGGACGGTTTTGCCGGAGTGTTGGCCGGTAAACGATCAGACAGCATATTAGTAGTCACTCGACGCGATAAAAACATCAAGAATATTGGCGATTTAAAAGGTAAGCATGTGCTCCTACCTGCCAATGATGACTTTGCGGAGATGTATCTGGACAGCCTATTTTTAGAGCATTTTCACAAACCGATTCAGAAGGTCGCCGGGAGTATTGACAAGCAAAATAAATCGAGTCGCATTGTTCTCGATATTTATTTTAACAAGGCGGATGTCGGCGTGGTCTATTTGAATGCTTTCGAAGTTACCAGTGAATTGAATCCGGATATTGCGCAAAAATTAACTATCCTCGAACAATATTCGATCAAAAGTCGAAGTTTTAGCTTTTTTGTCCGCGGCTATCCGTTCGCGAAGGAAATGTCTTCCCTGGCCGACTATAAGTTTAAAAATAGCGAACGTTCCAAACAAATTCTGGAAGTGTTTAAAACATCGGAAATAGATACCTGCAAAATCAGTGAACTTGAAGCGTTTGAGAAATTTTATCAGCGCTATCAATCGTTAAAAAAACAATATCAGCCATGAAGCTTAAAACACGCAGTAGCATTTTTATTCGAGTTTTTGTGATCTTTGGTTTGTTGGTATTGGCCTTGACCTTGTGTTTTGCGTTCATGGTGATACCGCTCCAAAAAAATGCATTCGACCAAATTATGGTCACTCAGGCCGAAACCGTTTCGCGCGCCATCGTCCAGGCGAGCTCAGATGCTATTATTCGGAAGGAATACAGCTTTATTGTCGAACACAATGTCGAAGTTTTGAAAAATAACAGCAGCGTTTTTTATGTGCTGATGTCACCCAAATCCGGAGAACGCATTTTTGTTAACCAACAAAGTTGGCGTTTAGTTGAGACCCTTGGAGAATCGCTCAAAGCGCTCGAGACTAATGAGGCACAATATCGTATTCTGTCTTACGATATCTACACGAATGTGTTTCATTTTGTGTATCCGATTAAATTCTCTGGTATTGAATGGGGCTGGTTACATATTGGTTTCTCAACCGTCCAATATGAGCAATCGATTACGAAAATGTATTATCAGATGTTTTACATTATTTGTATTTCATTGGTTTTGATCTTGGTAGCAGGCTATTTTTTCGCTCGCTGGATCGCCAAGCCGGTATCTCAAATCAGTTTATTGGCCACGAAAGTCGCAAGTGGTGATTTGACAGTGATTTCGACGCTGAAGCGGACCGATGAAATCGGTCTGCTGTCGGACAGTTTTAACCGGATGATTGATTCGCTGAATCATTCCAAACAACAATTGCAAAATTATAATCAAGAGTTGGAACGAGATGTCTTAAAACGCACTGAGGAATTGGCGGAATTAAATAAAGGCCTCGATAGGCGGATTCAGGAGGAAGTTGCTAAAAGCAAACGACAAGAGGCGTTATTAATTCATCAATCCCGTTCAGCAGCGATGGGGGAAATGATCGGCGCAATTGCTCATCAATGGCGACAACCTTTGAATGCCTTAAGTCTGGTGCTGCAAAATCTCAATCTCCGTCACGGCCTTGAAAAGCTTGATGACGAATTTATGAATGCTAGTATGGAGAAATCCACGCGACTGATTCAAAAAATGTCTTCGACGATTGATGATTTTAGAGACTTTTTTAAACCCAACAAGCATGTCGAACGTTTCAATATCAAACAAGTCATCCGCACGACTACCGATTTATTGGACGCGCAATTAAAAAATCATAATATCTCGCTGATCATCCAGGGTGACGAAAATCTGAATATTGTTGGCTTAGAAGGGGAATTTTCACAGGTTTTGTTAAATTTGATCAGCAATGCCAAGGATATTCTGGTCGAACGCCAAATAAGTCAGCCGACCATTACGGTTACCATGACCAGTCAAGATCAGCAAAATTTTATCGTTACAGTGAAAGATAATGCCGGAGGCATTCCCGAAGCCATTTTCGACAAAATTTACGATCCCTACTTCACCACCAAAGATGAAGGGAAAGGCACTGGCATTGGTCTCTACATGTCGAAGATTATTATTGAAAACAATATGGGTGGAAAATTGCGCGCCTTTAACGATGACGAAGGCGCCAATTTTGTCATTCATCTGAAAAACAAAGTCGCCTCCGCTACACCGGCCTTGATTTTACCTAACGCAGATAAATTGGCAGCCAATCAGTAAGTTTTGCTTGGTGAGTGATAGAGAGAAAAAAATGCTGGGGACCATGTCTCTACCACATCTTTTTAGTTTACGTCACCGAAAAAGTTTTCCAAGGTGACTATAAAATCCGCCAGTTGTTCTTTAGGTAGTCGATTGATGCCTGCCGCCGCTGCCCGCCCACCACCTGTCGCAAATTTTGAACACACCACATCAGCACCGCGTTTATTGGTCAATGCCGCGCGCACGTTTACCAAGTAAGCGTCCCCTGCGATGGGCGTCAGCATCGCATGGGCGCGCTGGGGATTCTGATTGGCCAATTGATTGCTATACACCCCGCAAACACGTCTCGCCCAGGGCTGATCAGGCAAGCGGGTGATGTGGACATTATCGGAAACAAATTCGGGTTGAATTCGGCAGGCTTGAGCCAAATCCGCATGATAAGCGGTCTGTAATTGCTCGAACAGCGCCCGGCAATCCTCAATAAACTGGACGGGAGAAGGATATTGAACCAGTTGTCGAAACAGTTGGTCCGGGGCGATATGCAAGTCGCTGATATTCGATCCGTAAGCATTGTAATTAATATAGGTACCCAACTCTTCAAAGCGCTGGAGTTGCTCTGTCGTAAGCTGAAGGTTTTTCGCAAGCGTTTTGGCGCTGGTCAATAAATTATCGCCAAAAGCCCCGACCACGGCCCACGCGCGAAATTGCCCCTGCAAATAACGATCGACCAACAAACTACTACAGACGTCAGCGCTGGTATCTAGGAAAGTCGTCAAATGCGGATGCTCTGGAACCGCACCGGTCTGATGATGATCGATGTAAAAAATATGAGCTCCTGCATCGAGCAAAGTATTGACCGCAGCAACATTCTTGGCGAACGAAATATCCAGCACCGTAATCAAGTCATCGGTATGGGCGTTGACTCGCTGTAACAGCTCAATATCGCGCTTTACGCCGGTCACCAGTTCTGTCTGCCGGGGCTCTGCCAAGCGTAGTTGAATCAGCGAGCAAATGCCATCGGCATCGCCATTAAATACGTCGAAGTTCATAAGCTTTCGAATGGGTTATTAGAAAAGAATTATCTTGCGGCATTCGCGACACTGAAAGTGATCAGATTAATACAATTCCTGTGGTCATTTAAGCGAACCGCCAAGGAAGATTTTACCGCACACTTAAGCCTACGAACGAAATATCGACAATCTGAATAATCTCTCTAGCCTGTCGGAATTATTTATAAACAGCTCGAATCCTTGGCATTTCCAATAATGCGGTCACCTGAAGCTAACTGACAATCAAGTTCAACGCTCACCTGAAGCATTTGAATATGGTTAACTAGCCAGCCAGTAGAATCCAGTGAAAAATGAAATGTTTTACATTCAGCCCGGTGATAGATAATCGACATATCATAGGGTTTATCTACTTTAAATACTCTGGCAACTGGGCCAGTAACAGGATCGACCACCAAGCGCGTTACCATTCCCAATTTTTGATCTAAAAAATCAAATCCCAAAAACAATTGACGTTGACCAACATCACATGAGGTTGGCGCTATACTAAGTTTACCGATGGTGGGTCCAGTCAGGACAAAATTACCCAGTGGTTTCGAATTATCTGCTTCCTCCACGGACGTTGTGAAACAAGAATTTAATAATATTAGCGTGGCAAGTGCGCCAAATAAACATACCGCTTTATTCATTTTTGCATCCTAGTTTAAAACGCTCTTTGGTTAGGAAATTTAGTAAAATCAAGCAAACCCGAACGGAATAACCGCCGATTTTTGCCTTAAAGCTAAAATTCGCCACAATTAATACCGATAAGGATGTTCAATTCAACACATGAAAAGGTAATTGATATGCTAAAAATAGCCGCTTTGGTGATAGTGATGCTACCCACTCCTCCGGTAAAAGCCGCTTTCTTTTCGAGTATAGACCTATATCATTGGCTTGAAAATGATTTGAATGGCGTTGAAACCTATCAAGGCGGAATGGGCAAAGGTTATCTTATGGGGGCAATCGATATGTTGTCAGGGACCATTCCGAAAGTCGTGTGTTACCCTTCGGGAATTAGCGCCTTAAAACTCAAAATGGTGGTCTATGACTATATGCGCAACCACCCTGATCAAATGAACAATGCTGTTGATAAACTTGTTTATCAAGCATTAACCCAACAATGGCCATGCCAATAGCTTCTCATCAAAAATTCACCCAGTGCCATTGGTCGCGATCAATATTTTATGTACGAGTCAAAATCACAACATCCGCTACCTTCCGCTAAGTTCGCCAAGCGGCTGATTCTTCATTTATCTATCGCGTTAGGAATGGTGACGTTTTCGCTCGGTATCGGGATAGTCGGCTAGTGCTATTTGAGCAACTCTCTTTGATAGATGCCTTCCTGAATTCGGCGATGCTTTTGAGCGGGATAGGCCCCGTTAATCCACCCATTACTAACGGAGGCAAACTTTTTGCCGGACTTTATGCGTTATATGCTGGATTGGTTTTTATTGTGACTGCCGCACTGATTTTTACGCCCATCGCTCACCGCATATTGCATAAATTTCATTGGAATGTGGAAAGATGATTATCGCGCAGACAATGGCGGAGATTCCTGCTCCGCTTATTTAACGGGAGCCATCTAAACTCACCTAAATTTGACCGCAACAGCACAGGAAAGCTGGGTTGAATGATAATAAAACCCAGCTTCGAAATGTATTAAGTTAAAGGATTGTTCAAATGAAAAGAAACTCAGTTATTTCAAAGCATCTGCTGGGTTTCGCGTTGCTCTACCCAGCCTACGCCCCTGATTTTATAATGTCTATTTTTTGATAGTATTATCCATATATCGTTTTCTATTTGTGCTGAGGCAACCGAACTACGATACTAAGCACCTTAGCCTGGATGGAATCCTGGAATGACGGTAATATCAGCCCCTGGATTCCGCAAGCCCATCCAGGCTACCTTGCTACCTTGCTTAGCTTGAAATTCAGTCAAATACCCCAAAAATACATATTGATAGGTCATTTCACACAGGTTTTAAGTCACAGCCTCTGCACTAAGTTCCATATACGGAATCTGAATTCCCTCACCCGGACCCTCTTCCTAAGCGCGATAGAGAGAATGGTGCAAATTATTTTATGCAGATTACCAAGGTCCTAAATCAGCAAGGTACATTTTTTGCCTTACTCCTGTTGCTAAAATTTAAGCTTCGGCTTTTCATGACATCAATAAATTAACCATAGGTAAAAGATGAAATCCACCAAACATAGCACGTTGGGCGTTACTAAGCGCCTTTTGATCAGTGTCTTGGCAAGTATGAGCGCACTATCCCTGACAGAAGCCGCTACGGTCGCCGGGACTACGTTAATTACCATCAATAACAGCATATTTTCAAGTGCCAGTAAGTATGGCATGTATGTGGAAAAATATTGGGGACCCAACGATAATAGTCTGGATATCACCAAAACGACCACTGGCGGCGCCACGCTCAATAAACAAGGCAGCACGACCATGTATTTCCCGGTCAATGTCAATACGACCACCAGAGAGCTATCACCCACCTGTACCGCATGTTCACCCAAGTCATACGGCAGAACTTTGCAAGCAACGACCTTGGACACCAACGACACGTCAACTGGCCAGATTGGCTTGAGCGGAGCATGGCGACTGAATAGTGCACTTGGTATGCTGACGCCTTACGATTTTTCGTTGAGTAAGAGTACGGGTAATTGGATTATTAGCACGTATGACAGCGCTTTCAAATACCAGGAATTCATTAAACTGACCGACGTGTCAGAATCATTCAACGCCAAAGGTGAGCTCTCGCTCAGTGGTAATCTAAAGTGGTCCGGCTCGACATGGCCGTCGATGATGGGGGTCAATACTAACGACGTTATAGGAAGCTTCCACCTGATACCGATCAAAGGCTTGACCTTCTATGATGCCCATTCGGGTACCTTGGCTCTTCCAGACGTTCAAGCCAACGGAAAACACTATGCTTTGACGTTACAAATCGGCCAAACGAACGCAGCAGGTCATTTTTTGTTCAGCCTGAGTCAAGCATTTGAGCAGGCAGATATTGGGGCGACCTATCCAGTCGCTTATGATACTAAAACGGAATTATTGACCCTTTCGGCCGTATATATCGACGGCTGTTGACGCCGGTTGAAAATTGACCATGTAAACCGGCAAATTCCGGCTGAAAATTGACCAGGGTTGTTAACCTGTCCTGTCTATTAATTAGACAGGAGCAAAAGAGGTGATAACCATGATCTTATACGCCAAAATTCGGCGGATGTATTTCCGCGATAAGTTGTCCATTAACGAAATTGTCAGACGAACTAGTTTGTCGCGCAATACGGTCAAAAAATGGCTAAGAATGCCTAACGGTAGTGAGCCAGAATATCAACGACGTGTGATGCCGACCAAACTCACACCATTTGAAGATCAGTTGAAGCAAGCACTGATAACC
>CANNKG010000148.1 GCA_947505105.1 Methylococcaceae bacterium
ATTTAAACTTTCTGCTGGATTCATCGTTTGTTTCCTCAATCTTAAGAACTTTAGGCGGTTCACAGATTGGGAGACTCTCGATGATTCCCGGAATTGTCAAACTTTGTGAGTCCCCCGGCAGAGCCGGGGGTTTACCCTTGATTAATTAACGTGAGTCGGTCAGCATTCTTTGCAAATCTGGATCGTCAATTTTAATTGGCGCAGCGCCGCTGAGTGTGTGACAAGTGGTCATGATTTGCTCCGCTTCACATAGGAATAAGACCTGTTGTTCTCGAAATTTAGTCAAGCCATTAAGTACTTCGAAATCGAGTTGCGTTAACCCTTTGCTTAAACCAAGCGTTAATCCTTTTGTGGCGGCCTTATATACAGAGGGTTGCAAGTTTTTACGCACAAAAAACGGGATCAACCAAGATAACGCAATCAATAAACTACTATGAACCGCAAAATCAATCCCTAAATAATCGCGATGCGTTAAGTTGCTCTCATAATAGCCCTGCAGTAATTGGTAACTGACCCACGCCATCGCGCTGATCGGCAGCACTACTTCACAAAAAATGCCGAATTTCAATAAGCCTCGCTGTAAACGATTGCCCGGATTGGCTAGTGCTTGCGATAATTCTTGTCCAATATGGGTCGCAATTATTTTGGCAGCCTTGGGCCGAATTTCACTTAACAGCCGTTTTATCGGCTGACTAGCGAGCCCCAGATTATCGGCTTCGAGAATAACTTCATCCAGAGCATCGTCGAGGCGACTCTGTGACCACTCATCCCAAAGCTCCAATTGAGGACGAGCTAATGCGTCCGAGATGGCATCGACTTGTTGTTTGATGGGCCAAGCAAAAGCGCGATGCAGCACCTCAGAAGTTTGTTGCCAAATAGTTGACCATTTTTTGAGGAGCGCATCTATCGCCGCGGGTTGATGCATCGCTGCAACCGTGGTTTTGAGCGCGCTTTGCAAGGCAAATTGACGCTGCTGTCTGGCGCGTAGTTCTAGCTGCTCTACGGTGTGTTTTGATGCTAGTGAGGTTAAGGTTTTTTGCAGGGCTTCAAATTCATCGTTCATCGTTCCGCTACAATCGGTTTTAAATACGATAGGGTTGATAAAATCAGCCTGAAGCAACTGACGTTTAAAATCTTCCAATTGCTCTGTAAAGCCCCTGTCCCACTGGTTGAACACGAAAACCCAGGCATGACGAGCGCCTTCCGCCAGCAACAAGCGCCAAGCCTTGTTGTCTCGATAGCGTTCCGGACTAACGACATAAATCAAGACATCAATGAATGGTAACCAATCGAGCACTAAATGCTGATTGGTCTGCTCGGTACTGTCAAAATCGGGCATATCCATCCAGAGCAGATGTTGATAACGGAGATCGGCATGACGGGCGATTTTAATTTTGTTCAATGGCAGTTGCTGCGGTAATTGCTCAATCTGCAGCGCCTCATGATGATACAAAGTGACTTCTTTAGAGGTCGGACGCTCGATCCCCGCAGTCGCAATCGCTTTACCGGCTAATCGATTAAGTAAGGTACTTTTCCCAACCCCGGTTCCGCCCATGAACGCAACAATCAGTGGTCGGGTTTCCTGATTATCAAACAGCCCTGGAGGCGCACGTAAATTTTCACTCTGCAGATTTTCTTTGATTTCATCTGAAATCCAGCCCTGCTCATGCGCTTGCTGTGCCCAAAGTTGGGCCCGTTGCAATAAAGTATCAAAGGAATCGTAAGCCATGTTTCTTTTCAGTGAGTTGTTGTTCGGCAAGTTGCACTTGTTCAAGCGTAATATTGAAATGCTGCTGTGCCGTTAACCCTAGCGGCAAACTAACAAGTCTGCTCTGACACAGATCATTAAATAACGCTTGTACTTTTCGCAGTTGCTTGAGTTTTAGTTCAGCTTCGATACGTTTCAAGTAGCTGCCAATCGCACTCTCGGTTAGTAATGACGTGACTGCCAGCATGGCCGGAGCAAAGAGTAAATCATGCAGCCCTAATCCACCGGTTTTGATGGTCAAGGCGATGACTGCGGCATCGGTTGTGACCCGAGTCGCGCGTAAACTGTTTAAAATGAGCGGTTGCTCTTCCAGCTTCTGATAGACCTGCTGGGCAGCATCGCTAATTTCAAGTTTAAAGTGTTGATGATAGTCATTAATTTGCATCTGAAATTGATTCAGAAATTCCGGTCGCTGCTGACGCAGCAATAAGGCTAAGTCTTTCCACCAGCCAGTCAGACGATTTTGACTAGTCTTATCGAGCAGATGATCAGCCAATTTGATTAAAAAATGTTCCGAAAGCTGAGCAAGCAGCTGCATCTCTTGAGTGCTTTCAGACAATCGATCGGGCTTTCGTCCCAATTTGATAAATTGCTTGACCGGCCAAGTCAACACCTTGCGCGTTCCTGCCATCAAGGTTGCCATACCGGGCATTTCGAGCAAAGTTAATAGCTCGGCGAGCGCATTTTGAAAGGTCACATAGTGTTGGGGATGATTTAGATAATCACGCTGATATTGATTAATAGCCTGCTGTAATTCACGTTCGCATAATTCCTGCCATTCCCTGACTGCCGCAAGTTCTGCATACACTGGAGCCAACCAACTGGGCCAGTGCTGTTGAAAATAATGCTGTAACATTTGCGGCGCTTTGCGCCGGGCCGCCATATCCAGCAAACGCAACACAAATTGTCTGGACTCTTCAGGCCAATTGAGCTCGTGCTCCATTTTTCGGTAAACTATCGGTACAACGTCCGGAAACTGATCTTGACGAACCGCTTGCCATTTATCGCGCAGTGAATTGATAATCATGGTTTCGGTTCCCGGTGCCAACTTGTTGACACATAGGAGCGTTGGCTGATTAAGCGCCGCCACCGCGGCCATAATGTCCCATACCGATTGGTCGGCATATTTTTCTTTGCTGACCACCAGAATAATCAGATCCGCCAGTGCAATTGTGCGTAACACGCCCTCCTTATAATCGGCGGCATCGATTGAATCAAAATCGGGAGTGTCCCAAATCACACACTCAGGAAGCCACGCTGCAGTTCTGGGAAGTTCGTCAAGTGAATAACAATCATGTCGTTCAGCACTTAATTGCGCCTGAGTCAATTGTTGAAATCGTCCGAAGTAGTTTTGAAGACCCGCGCATGCTTGAACCGTCAAACCATGACAAAATCCCTGGGGATGGACAGTATAGCCCGCGAGTGGGCTCACCCCGGCGCTGTGATTATTGAGCAGGGCGTTAACCAGAGTACTCTTCCCCACCTGAGTCGGGCCAATAACCGCAATTTGGAGCGGCAATGTCGAAAAATGTTTCCTCAGCTCATTTTTACGGAGTAATGCTTCAGCAAGAATAAGTTGATCGATACATTGAGGGTAGAGTTTATTAACGCTAGCGTCATACGGATTTAGTTTCAAAACCCGCTGATAAGAGCGTAATAAGGTCTGGATAAATTCAAGCATAGTCAGGGGGCTTGGGTTTATAATAACCGGGTATTTTACTTTGTTTAGGCAGAGCGTGTTATTGATTTGCGATTATAAAAAGCTAGAGATCAAAAATTGCTTCCATCATGCTAAATGGCAATTTGCGCAAATATTGCACCACTCGCTCCAAGTAATTACAAATAAAAAATAATTGGCAAATGACTTTACTTCATAAAATTTCGTGCAAATATAAGCCAACAAATTATATCTATAAATATTTGAGGATTAACTATGAGAATTCTTTCCGTGCTTATACTAATAGCGGCCTGTATTAACATTACCGGCTGTAGTAGAGGTTCCGAGATTAACGGCCATAACCTGAATACGGCGATGAAATCAGTTCGTTACATGAAAGAACGCTTACCGCCGGAAAAGCGTATTGAATTTGAAGTATCATTTTGGACTTTACATGATGCTGTAAAAAATAAGGAAGAATTTTTGGAAGAAGTAGATGGTAAAAATCCTGATCAAATTATCACTGCCGGCAAAAAAATCTATGAAGAACGCAAGAGTGCTGGTGTAGCAGAGTATGCCCAATACGCTACTTGGGAAGAAATGATCTCCAAGTTTGAGCACGAAAAGAAGGACCAAGGCACTAAAAAGAGAGATCCTAGAGACTCGCAAAAAACTGTTCTCTATAAACTTTAAAATTTTAATTCCCCCTTAGTTTCTGCAGCAACGGGGGAGTTCTTTATCATTCTCTAGTTTTACAACCATCTTCTTAAAATCAATAAAAAAGCCAACGGTCGATGACCGCTGGCTTTTTTTTTACGTGTCGAATGAAAACTCTACGATTATTCGAGATTTGCGTGACGACTACGCATTTCTTCTTCCGCAATGCCTTTATCATGAATGATATGAGAAATCACTGCTTCCAAGAAAGACAGGGTTGATAATTCAAATACCGTACCCATTGGCATTCCGATCACTTTGCCGTATTGATCCGGACGCCCAATGATGAATTCGGCATCAGCCATGTCACCAATGGTTGAACCCGGTTTGGCGGTAATCAAAAGAATGTTTGCTCCCACTTCACGCGCACGTTTAGTAAAGGCAATCAATTGTTCGGTTTCCCCCGAGCCTGAAATGACAATCAGCAAATCACCGTGTTTGATACTAGGAGTGACAATTTCGCCGACCATGCTGACATCATAGCCGCTGTGCATTAAACGCATTGCAAAGAATTTGCAGACCAAACCCGAACGTCCAGCACCAGAAACGAAGATACGTTTAGCGTTGTCCAGCATATTGGTCAATTGCAAGGGATAATCATCGTCAGTCTCAGACAAAATGCTGGAAATCTTGTCAATGACCATCCGTCGATGGGTTGCTTCGCCATCGGCCGTCAAACGAATTAAACGAGCAGCTTCCGCAGGAGATGGTGCGCCATAAATTGCCGCGCCAACTACGACGATATCGGCCCCTGCTTTCACAACTTGTTGAACGGTGCCTTTATTGATGCCGCCAGCCACCGAAATTCTAACGTTCAGACCTAAATCTGCAATCGCTTGCAAATCTTCAAAAGGGGTTTGGCCAGCTGCCTGAGCATCAAGTCCAGTATGAACTCCAATAATATGCGCCCCTAATTTGGCTGCTTCTCGGGCACATTCGAGTTTATTCGGAACGTTGATCAAATCGATTTGTGCTTCAGCATCATAAGCGTTTGCCGCTTTAATAACACCTGCTATCGTCGCCATTCCGGATACCCCAAGAACCGTTACGATATCAGCGCCAGCAGCGTAAAATGGGGTTGCCTCGTATTCGCCGGCATCCATGGTTTTAAGATCCACCAAAACGAGTTTATTCGGGAATCTGGCTTTCAACTCCCTAACGATATTAATACCATTGTGCTTAATGCACGGCGTTCCAATCTCAAAAATATCCACATAAGGCGCTGCCTGTTCAGCCAGACTAATCGTCTGATTGAAATCAAGCGAATCAAGCGCTAATTGTATGAGTGGTTTTGCCATAGAATGTGCTCCTGTTAGTTGTTGTTATAGGGGTTCTGCGCGATTACTTGATAAATGTAAACAGGAAACGAGGGATTGTCAATCATGAACTCATGCATCGACACTGACCACCAGAAAGCAGCGTATTCAGCGCTTTTTTCATACCTAACTGCAGATATCGGTTAACTGATTTTAGATACACAAACCCATTTTTGGGTCGATGGCCTTGCTAACAATTATATTAACAGGGATAGGGTGAAAACATCATTCAATATTTTGAACTTGCTCGCGTATCTGCTCAATCAAAACTTTGAGTTCAATTGCAATTTGAGTAATTTCTTTATCCGCAGATTTTGATCCTAGGGTATTGGCTTCACGATTAAGCTCCTGCATCAGAAAATCCAGCCTTCTGCCTACAGGTTCGGATTGTTGAAGATTACGAATAACCTCGTTGATATGCGTATGCAAGCGTTCGATTTCTTCGTTGACATCCAGTTTTTGAGTTAATAAAACTAATTCCTGTTCGAGTCTATCAAAATCCGGCATGGCAACTATTTCACTGACCCGATCAATTAGTTTTGAGCGAATAATGGCTAAGACTTCAGGCATGCGTTGATTAGCTGACGTGACCAGCTCCTGCATCTTTTGACATTTTTCAATAACGAGCTGGCCTATTTGTAATCCCTCGCGGGCGCGCATGGCGAGGATTTGTTCAAGCGTGTCTTTAAGTAGCTGCCGAGCAGCGAGATGCAGTTGCTCTTTGTCGAGTTCATGAGATTGTTGAATGCCTGGAAAGGCCAACACGTCAAGTGCAGACATGCTTCGACTGCTGCGCATATGCTGTTCAATTTCATTGGTTAACTGCAGTAACGCTTTTAGGGCATTAGTATTGATGCTAATCTCTACTTCGCTTTCATTGGTTGACTTTTTAAAATTGATAAAACACTCAACCTTGCCTCGTTTTATCTTTTCGGTGATCAAGTGACGCAATTCTGTTTCTAAACATCGGAATTGTTCAGGTAATTTAAAGTTCAGATCGCAATAGCGATGATTAACTGAGCGAAGTTCACAAATTAGTGTTAAATTGCCAATTTTTACTTCGTTACTTGCAAATGCGGTCATGCTACGTATCATTTTTCACCTATAATTTAATGATCCTAGTTTTATACATAGATAGTAATGGCAGAATACTACGATCCTGAGACCTATCCACAAGAGTGGAATTATCTGCAACCCGGCACTATTATAGACCACTATATGATTGAGCGGGAATTAGCACATGGTGGATTTAGCTCTGTCTATCTGGCCCGGCAATTGAATGATCAAATGCAAGTGGCGATAAAAGAATATTTACCTCGAAAGTTATCGCATAGAACTTGGAATAATGCCGTCATTGCGCACGATGATGCCTCGAAAGTTTTATTTATGCGCGGTAGAGCCTTGTTTTTTGAAGAAGCCAAAGTGCTAGTCAAGCTTAAACATCCCAATATCGTTGAAGTCACAAACTTTTTCCAAGCAAATTCAACGGTCTACATGGTCATGACTTACGATTATGGCATTACGCTGGACAAAATTTTAAAAAATAGAATCTTTACTTTAACTGAAGATATCATCCTCACCATTTTCAAACGCTTGTTGACCGGGATTGAGCTTATTCATGCCAATCAATTTTTGCATCTGGATATTAAGCCCGCAAATATTCTGATTCGGCCTGGATTTGATCCACTATTACTCGATTTTGGCGCGATTCAGCAATTCCCAAGTGCGCCCAAACAAATTCATACCCGCGTCTGCACTCAAGGATTTTCTCCAACTGAACAATACGCCACGCATGGGAACTTAGGCCCCTGGACCGATATCTATGCAATTGGGGCGAGTATGCGCGCCTGTTTGGATTATAAAATTCCGGTTGCGGCTGTCGATCGTGCTAAACAAGATACTTTAAAACCCGCCGCCAAAGTGCATCATCACAAATTTTCAGACACCTTATTAGAGCTTATTGATTCGATGATGCAAATTCAACCGGAGAGTCGACCACAATCGATCGTCGAATTAGAAGCGGCAATGGATTGGGGATCGGGATAATCTTACTTTGGTTTATAGCAGAATGGAATTTCTTGGCAGGCCTATGGCTCCAAGCTTGCAACTTCACAAGCTTGAATAAAAACCAGATGGCTTGTCGAAGGAAAGTAACGACTACACTTTGAGTAACATCAGTTAATAAAAATGAAAACCTAACCTGCGACCATAGCGATTATACGCACGCTTTTCAGCATGAATTAGCCGGATCCGCATAATTTTAGAAATATCGGCGCGTTTCAATTTTAAGTAAATTTGGTGATATAGCCTAAACGCTTGGCTATCTAATTGGGCATTTACCATGATTAATGATTTGGGACTACCACAATAGTACCACCACCAGAACCGGCTTTACCTTTAGCGCCAGTGCTACCTCGATTTCCTTGATTCCCCGTTGCTCCCTGTTCACCTGGAGCGCCAGTCTCCCCCATATTGCCTTGATTACCGGTTGCGCCGGTTTCTCCTGTATTACCTTGATTACCCGTAGCACCGACTTCACCAGGAGCACCAGAATTTCCTTGATTTCCAGTATCACCTTTATGACCGGTATTCCCCGTGTAACCGGTATTACCTTGATTGCCTTGCGGTCCCATTGGCCCGGTACAAGCACTGATGCCGAGCAATGAAAACAACAGAATTGAGAGCATTGAATATTTCATAACGATTTCCTTATGGACAAATTAACAACGGCTATAAGTGCCGCTTAATCCACTGTAACCAAATGACCGTCTAGCGTCTGTTCGATAACGAACAGAGATATATGGATAATTAACCAAGCTGTTTTAACACGGAGCAAATTCATAACCGGATTTACCCACCCGACTTCATGGGTAAACATCACTATTTAGAGGAGAATTCTTGAATCATTCCGACGATACACTAGAATATCAATCATTCGATACTTTGATATAACAGGTAATACGCATGAATGAATGGTATTTTTCGTTTGAACTTCAAGAATCCGGCCCCTACGATTTAAACTATGCCAAAGCCTTTGTCAGAGAACATCCAGGAGCTTACTGCTGGCATCAAGGCTGGCAAGATTGGCGTCTAGTATTCGAGGTTCCTGAAATTAGACGTATGAAAAGCGATGGGGTAACACCCTTCCCCGCGCCTCCTGCCAATATGATTTCACCTAAACCCGATCGCTTGCCCGCGGCTGCCACGCTAAATACTCAAGCACCTGTCGCAGTTACGCCACCCGTTTCTTCATCAGCTGCAAGCCACGTTCCTCAGAGTTCCACAGGTTACGGACAACAAAGCTATACCGAAGGACTTGATTATCGAATTTACGGGCTTGACTCTCAGTTTGTCGAAATCGAACTCGATCAAAATGAAAGCGCGGTCGCTGAAGCCGGGGCTATGATGTATAAATCCTCAAGCGTTACCATGCAGACCATCTTCGGTGACGGCACGCGTCAGCAAAATAGCTTTATGGATTATTTGATCGGTGCCGGTAAACGATTGCTGACTAACGAAAGCCTATTCGTTACTGTATTCACTCAGACCAATCCCGGCAAAGGCAAAGTTGCGTTTGCTGCGCCCTTCCCCGGCACTATTCTGGCCTTAAATTTAAGTGAGTATGGCGGCAAACTGATTTGCCAAAAGGATAGCTTTTTAGCCGCCGCCAAGGGTGTGCAAATCGGTATCCAATTTCAACGTAAAATATTAACCGGACTGTTCGGTGGCGAAGGCTTTATCATGCAAAAACTGGAAGGTAACGGCTGGGTATTTGTACACATGGGCGGCACCTTGCATAAAATCGAATTACAAGCCGGTGAAAGACTGCATGTCGATACCGGATGCCTCGCAGCCATGACTCAAAATGTGAATTTTGATATCGAGCAAGCCGGAGGCATCAAAACCATGTTGTTTGGCGGGGAAGGCTTATTTTTTGCAAATTTGAAGGGTCCGGGCACCGTATGGTTACAAAGCCTGCCGTTTTCAAGATTGGCCGGACGCATGCTCAACGCCGCACCACAACGCGGCGGCAGTCAGGGCGAAGGCTCCATTTTAGGCGGCTTGGGTAATCTTCTTGACGGCGATGGCTTTTAATATTCAAGCCCCCATCTAAACCAACGGTTTATTTCAACAACTGGTCGATTTTTTTCGACATTTCGAGGACTTCGGCTTTATTAAAACCTAGGCCAGTATGATGAATATTCCCCTGTCGATCAATTAAATAGGAAGAAGGCATCACGGTGAGTCCAAATTTCTCAGGGCATAAACCATCAGGGTCCTGAACAATCTGAAAACTCACCGGATAAGCTTTTAGAAATTCCTCAGCATCCTTTTTGCTGTCGTCGAGATTAATTGCAATAATTTTCAAACCTTTTTTATGGTACTGTTGATGCAGATGCTCTAAAAACGGAAACGATTTCACACAGGGGCCACACCATGATGCCCAAAAATCAACGTAGACTACGTCTTTATTGGGCTTTAAGTGAATGATCCGTTCCGGATGATTAAAATCACTCAACGCACAATCCGGTGCAGTCTCTGCGGCAGCAACAGACAAGTTATGCAAAAAACATAAGCTGAGTGCGGCAATGATTAAAATTTTTAGCATAGAATTAAAGTTGAACCAAAATAAGCAATGGAAGTCGAAAAATTTTCGTTTATTGTAGCACGCAGCATTCAGGCCTCGGAACAACTCCTTGGTCGAACATTGGCTCGGTCATTGCTTAAAATTACCTACAAATTTATTAACCCAATTAAAATAATCTACTCAACACCCGTGATATATGATCCACACTACCTCTAGACCCGCTTCATGGCCGACCTTCGGCATACTTCAGCACCTTTAAGTTCCCCGGTATCAACTCATCATGATCGAATTTATTTCAGGAGTCATTAGCTATGGCGCGCACGCTTCTCGTCGTTGATAATCTGGCGGATTGGGCGCCGTATTATCCGAGCGACCAACTCGTCACCTTTGAAGGCTATCTTGCTACCGAGCAAAATGAAAACCTGCAACGGGTCAGAGTCATCAATCTGTGCCGCAGTTATGGCTATCTTTCCGATGGCTATTATTGTTCTCTACTGGCAGAGGCGCGAGGACATCATGTCATCCCGTCGGTTAAAGTATTGAACGATCTGGATCGCGGCGAATTATACCGTCTGCAACTGGAGGATTTATCGCAAACGCTTGCCAAAGCGCTTAAGAGTCGCGAGCAACCACCAACGATCACGATTCGCTCCTATTTCGGAACTATCGCGGAACCTGCCTTTCAGGATTTGACACGCATTCTATTTGAACGCTTCTCCTGCCCGGTCCTTGAAATCACCCTCAGCTACCAACCGCAATATCCGAGCGGACACAAATGGGAAGTCAGCGAGCTCAAAGCGATTCCGCATCATCAATTAAACGAAATGGAAGAAACCTATTTCGCCAATGCCCTGGATAAATTCAGTAAAAAAGTCTGGCGCAAGAATCGCCCCAAAAAATCCTCGCGCTTTGATGTTGCGATGTTGATTAACCCTGAAGAAAAAATGCCCCCGAGTAATCGTGGCGCGCTCAAAAAATTTATTGCCGCCGGTCGCCACTTAGGCATCGATGTCGAATTAATCTCGCCACAACATTATGTCCGGCTTCCCGAATTTGATGGTCTATTTATCCGAGAAACCACCGGCATCGATCATCACACCTATCGTTTCGCCAAAAAAGCCGAAGCCGAAGGCTTAGTCGTTATCGATGATCCCACCTCCATGCTACGCTGCACCAACAAAATTTATCTGGCTGATTTGTTCAGAACCCACCGCGTGCCGACCCCCAAAACTTGGTTATTGCATAAAAACAACGCTTTACATCTTGATAATCTCGAAAAATCCACGCAATTTCCGATCGTCATCAAAATACCGGATGGCTCGTTTTCTCGCGGTGTTGTCAAAGTTCACAATCGCGCGGAATTGGATCAAAAAGTCGCCGAATTGTTTGAAAAATCCTCGCTGTTGCTCGCTCAGGAATTTCTCTATACCGACTTCGACTGGCGCATCGGGGTATTAAATAACAAAGCGCTTTTTGCCTGTCGTTACTACATGGTCAAAAATCACTGGCAAATTTATCGTCATGGCGCCACACGTATCGATAGCGGTAATTTCGACACTTTACCGACTTTTGAAGTCCCCAAAATCGTCATCGAAACCGCGCTCAAAGCGACTCAACCGATTGGCAACGGCTTTTATGGCGTCGATATCAAGGAAAAAAATGGCCGCGGCTATGTGATAGAAGTCAATGACAATCCGAATATCGACCGAGGAATTGAAGATCGTTACCTTGGCGATGAACTCTACCACCTGATCATGGCCGAATTTTTACGGCGCATGGAAAATCGGCGTAAGGGAACACACGCCGGTTAAGTCACGCCGTCAAGCCCCCCCACGGATGGGTTTACGGCGTTCTTCGATTAACCTAAAAAGAGCAGTTGAGACCTTAAAATTCCGTTCGCCCTGAGTTTATCGAAGGGTTGAACGGGATTTTAAGGTCTCACCGTCTGGGTGAACGCATAGAAAACCGTCCATGCTTCGACTGGGCTCAGCACGAACGGTTTTCTATGC
>CANNKG010000149.1 GCA_947505105.1 Methylococcaceae bacterium
CAGGCTCGCCATAATGACGTGGAAATGTGGGAAAAAGATAACATTCCTTACACTGTTCGAAAAAAACGCCAAGCTTTTTTCAACAATATTGCAAGCCAAAAATCGGGAGTAAAATAACTGGGACAGAGGGACTTATTTCGACAGCCTAATTCCATACTCTCGGCGATTCCGGTACCATCCGTTCAAAATGGTAAATATCTGTTGCTCCCATTACCCATGTTTTCAACAGAAAAAAAACCAGTAATATCGCCCCCCCTAAACATAACGTCCAAATCACTTTCCAGATTTTGTTCATATAGCTCCTTAATTTTTTTTGGCACATGGAATACATCTTAGGAATAACTGGGGTCAGCGTAAGTTTTAATCACAAGCCATTTTCTTCTGCAAGCCAACAGGCAACCCCATAAATTAGTGGAGCTATTCCACTACTTCCATCTCTGGATGCGTTGTCGGCGATATTCGGTCATATCTGTGTTATTGGCATTTGATTTGATGGTTTTCGCTTTGCTCTACCCATCCTAGTGTCAGCAATCAGCGTATTTACGGTCATTACTTAAAGCCAATCAATCGGCTCTTAAGGGTCGTAAGCAGTCTACCAAAATTTAATAGTGTTCAGACGAATTATCGCTATAAAAAAACTATCATAAATACAAAGGGGTTACCTCGCTGTTTGGTTTTTTTCTTGCAAGAAAGTAATGACATCTTCGTTATCGACTTGGTGGTAAATTTCTTCGACTAATTTTAAAAGGCGACTATATTTACTTTTCAATAAAAGGCGAATTCAACTTTGAAGTGCAATTTCAGTATTCATGCAGCCTTCAAGCCTACCTCACCAAAAAATACAGCATGTGGCGTTTTATAGTTGAGTGTTTTACGAGGTCGATGATTGAGTCGATGCATGACTCGCTCAACTTGACACTCGGTAATATTTTCAAAGCTGCTACCTTTAGTAAAGTATTGTCTAATCAAGCCATTGGTGTTTTCATTCACTCCACGTTCCCATGAATGATAGGGATGAGCAAAATAGACTGCTGCATTCAATTCTTGCGTAATAATTTCATGATAGGCAAATTCTTTTCCATTATCGGCAGTTATTGTCAACGTTTTATCCAAATAAGGCCTTAGCAGCGTAATCGTGGCTTCTATTTCGACCCTGGACGATTTCAACAAAAAAGCTTGGGTTAATAATAGTGTCGTTGCTTTTTTATCTCTTTGCCCAATATGGCTGATTACAATTTTGTTATGATGTCGATTAAAGGCGTAATCATCACTTAGCTGATTATCTATAAAAAGGCTGCTCCGTATTTAATGCCTTGAGAATGAATAATTTTGGAGACTCGATATGATTCGCAGATTAACCATCAAACTAACAATTATGGTAATGATCGGTTTATTTATTACAAACGGGCATCAAGCTATCGCCGCAGAGAATTGTGCAGCTTCCTTGAGTTCAGACTTTAAACTGACCATTCCCGAAATTAATTTTAATAATTCTATTTATAGTGTTGATTTATTAGGCGTTCCTTCAGTAGATGGGGCTATTTCCTTTAAAGTCAATCATTATGAAATGAAAGCCAAGGGCGTATGCGAAACAGATAGCGCTTTCCTGGTACCCAATGTCAATCAGATTTTCGCATTTCTACCGAATGTGCTTCTTGGTTCAGAAAATTATCAGGCAAACTTTACACTTATTCCCCAATCGGATAACAGCTTGATATTAAAATTGGACGATTATGGCCAAGGCGGAATATGGAGCGGCGAATCTGGGGCGATAAATGCTGCTTCGCAGTTTGAATTACTGCGTAGTTCCGATGTAGAACTAGCTTATCGTCAACGTTTTAGTTACGGGGAAGAAGCAGAAGTCACTCTAAACCTAAAAACCAGTCAGGGTGAGGCTGTCCCTACGTTTAGCTATAACAATATTAATGCAGAGGATTATTCTTTCGTATTTTCGTATGCTGTGCCTAAAAGCTTATTTTCAGAGGACTTATTGGCCAAGATAGTGGCCGCTACACCAAAGTCTTTAGCGGGTTCTCGCCAAGCTAAAGCTACTGACAGTTCCGTTGTTGTCGTTGTTAAAGGGGTAATCAAATCTGGCGGTAAAAAAGCCTTGGAGACATTGGTTAATAGTGCTTTCGGTAAAACTGCAACGACTATTTTAAAGGCGGGCGGAAATATTTTGGACGTAAAGAATGCTTATGATACCTCGGAGGAACATAAAAAACTTATGTCCGATGTTGACGCTTTAGATGAGTGTGCGAAAAATCCTCCAATTCCAACTAGTGTCGAAGATATCCAAAAGCGAATAGACGCCGTTAATGAAGCTAGAAACCGTATAAAGATGCATACCGCATCGCGTTTTGTAATGCAAGGTACAGCTAAAGCTGCTTCGTTAACGCCAGCAAAAGGTATATGGCCGATTATTGCCGGGGCTAAAAGTTATGTCGAAGATGCGGCAAAGTTTTTGAGTAAAGAGGAGTTACGTATTGCCCAGCAATTTGTCCCCTGTAGTCGGCAATGGGTTGGCTCAGTATTATTACGCGGACAAGCAAATGATGAAGTTCCTTCATTTGAGGTAGAAACTGAAGTGTATTTTCAGGAAGACCCAAATACACCTGCTGAAAATGGTTTCGTACATCATTTTATAAGAGAAGGGATTTTAACGTGGAAAATTACATCCCCGCATTTCTACACCAAGTCCTCTCAAAGCTGCACATTAACTCACTCTCCCTCATCGGGAACCATTGCCTTAAAACCCACTGATGGTTTTCTGAATGTTAATATGCTTCAACGAACCTACCTAGGCAGCGGCTCTCTTAATCCGATCACTGGCATAAATCTGAGAGAGTGCTGTAAAGATAGCAAAGGCAAACAATCCTGTTCGGACTTTCCGGGTAAATCCGTAGGTCTCGAACTTTGGTTTATTCCAGGCGATTTTGAAACTCCATTAACGCTAGGAGCGGACAAAGCCTCAATAAATGGTAGCTATCAACTGGATGACTATACTTGGCGCTGGGCATTTGAGAGAAAATAAAGCGATAGTCGAGCCCGCGTACTAGTGAAGCGTATTGCGCGTTATGTGAGATTCCCTAACGGTGCAATGCTCGGTTGGTTATTTTGCTCTACGTGGGTTTGGTAATGGCTCAGCATGTAACTCGTAACCTTTGTTAGGCGGATGCCGATAGCGCTTTAGAGCAAGGGCAGATTCGCCTTTAGGCAATCCGCCACTCGGCGTTTGAGGGTGTTATGGCGGTTTGCTAAAGCGAAACCACCCTGGTGATAGAACTATATTGATATATGTAACAATGTCTTATTGTATTTTTGTGCTTCTTGGTAAACGAATTTATGCGGCTTGTAGAGGTAAGAAAATCAACAGCCTGTTAAGTTATGTTCCACATAGAATAAATAACGGTCACAAGTTCACAAGTTCACAATTTTCCTTTCTCAATACGCGGAAAAGCATATCTTCAAGATAAGACACCGTGTTCGATTCGTCTTTTGTTTCACCAAAATCGGTCAAAGAAGGCAAATAATCCTTAAAAAAATTCTGAAAATGTGCCATTTCAATAATGGTGGACGCTAATGATTTTGGATACCGATAATTAGGATTGTACTCGATAATAATATTGGCGATATGGGCGCATAAGTCTTTGTAAGGCTTAAATAACTGGTCTTTATTATCTTCCGATACCCGTTTCGTTAAATATGTTTTAGAACCTTCGGTAATGATGATTTGATGTAACAGGCTTTCGTCGACGTAACTCGTTCTGAGATCATCTTTCACTGTTGTAGCTAATAATTTGATGATCATTTTAAGCTTCACAACCGGGTCGTTTATATTATTAGTTTGATACTTAACCTGATATTGAAGCCACGTCCAGTACCAAGCGGCAAGATAAATCAGCAAACGATGTTTGTTTTCAAAGTACCGATAAACGCTAGCTTCAGTGGTACCAATCAGTTCGGCTAGCTTTCTGAACGTAAACGCTTCAAAACCATTTTTATGTATCAACTGGATGCTATACATGATTATTTTCCTCCCGAGTTCTGATTGCTCCGGGTTTCTGAGAAACAACTTTTCATTCATCTTGATTTGCAATTCGATTACCATAATCCCTGTTTCACTTAAAGAAAATTAGTTATAGACTGCTATCTTGGTTGTAAAGAAACGGCATAAAAAGTGTTATCGATAAACCAAAAATAATCTTTACAATTTTATTAGATAGTATTACTATCTTTTATAGTTTATATCATTCTTTTATTGATTGTAATGTTATTACATGAAAAAGTAAATAAATCTTCTTGGACTACACCATTATGGATAACGCTCAGAGCCCTTTGAAGCGATTGCAAAGGCTAATCAAATTAGAACGTGAAGATATCGGGATTTTAATCACTTACGGAATCGGGATCGGGATATTATCTTTAGCTACCCCGGTTGCTGTGCAAGCGCTGGTCAACACCATAGCGTTCGGTGCCATGTTTCAGCCATTGTTAGTGTTAACCTTGATACTGCTAGTTTTATTAGGTTTTAGTAATAGCTTAGTGGCGCTACAGTTTTATGTAGTGGAAATGTTGCAACGACGTGTGTTTGTTCGCATTTTTGGTGAGACGGCGGCACGGCTTCAGCAAACTCGATATGCCACACATAAAGATTATCACCTGCCAGAATTGACCAACCGATTTTTTGATGTGGTCACTTTACAAAAAACAACGTCGGTGATGTTACTTGAAACCCTCGGATATGCGTTACAGACTTTAATCGGCATGGTGTTGCTCGCGTTTTATCACCCCTTGCTACTGGCATTTGACCTGTTTTTTGTTTGCACCTTGGCCTTTATTTTATTTGGCATGGGCAAAAATGGTTTGACCTCTGCTATTGAGCAATCGAAAGCAAAATATAAGGCAGCCGCTTGGCTGGAGGATATAGCGTCCAATCAGATTCTGACTAAATCGTCCGAAAACAGAGCTTTCCTGGACGCTCAAACCGATCAGATTGCCCAAAACTATGTTGAGGCTTCTACAGCACATTTTAAGGTTTTGTCCGGCCAAAATATCGGCGCATTGATCCTGCACACGCTTGCCAACACCTTATTGTTAGGTATGGGAGGGTGGATGGTGATCTCTAACCAACTCAGCTTAGGCCAATTGATTGCAGCGGAATTGGTCGTTGGCGCCATGATCTACGGTTTGACCCGTTTGGGTAAAACCTTGGATAACTTTTACGACATGTTAGCGAGTGTCGATAAGCTCGGTTATTTATTGGATTTGCCGCAAGAAAAACATCAGGGAGGAACGCCGGAGCATTTAGATGAACCCTATGGATTAGATATTGAAAACCTCTCATTACCGGGAGGAATACATGTGGATACACTCCATAATATCAGTTTACAGCTTGCCCCAGGAGAACGGCTGGTCATTAGCGAAGGTATCGATAAAGGTAGTTTGTTGGATATTATTTATGGTCTACGCAAGCCGAGTTCAGGACATGTATATTTAGATGGTCAAGACCTTCGTGATCTTAATCTCGGACAGTTACGCAATAACGTCAGTCTAGTAAGGGAGGTTGAAATTTTTACGGGTACCTTGCTGGATAATATCCGCTTGGGACGTGAATTATGTTTGAAAGAAGTCAGGCAAATATTAGTTCTGGTTGGTTTGGACGACACCATCGCAGAATTACCTGACAGTTTGGAAACTTTTTTGTTACCGAATGGCGCGCCCTTGACTCATGAGCAATGCTTACGCTTAACCTTAGCCCGGGCCTTGATCGGACGACCGCGTTTGCTCTTGTTGGATAACGTCCTGGACCAAATTGATAACCGTGTCTTACCAACGGTTCTTGATGGCATACTGGCTCAACATACGCCGTGGACACTGCTAGTCACTAGCCAACGCGCTGATATAATTGCTCGATTTGACCGGCACATCAAAATTGTCAATGGACATTTAGTAATTAGCAACCCAGCCAGTCAAGGTGTCTCATGATAGCGAATGATGACGATTTGAATCAGCCGGTTACATCGGTGACCAATACCTTAACAACGGTAAAGACTGCTCCGGTTGCTAAGCGTATTGCGCGAAATTTGCTCAGGTTGTTTCTGCTGCTGTTTTTAATCTTAGGCTTCACGCCTTGGCAACAAAACGTGCGCGGTATTGGGCGCATCGTTGCTTATACCCCTGCAGATCGCCAACAACTGATTAGCGCACAAGTAGAAGGCCGCATTTCGCGCTGGATGGTCAGGGAGGGCTCGCAAGTTAAGCAAGGTGAAATACTGGCAGAAATACGGGATAACGACCCACACTTGCTACAACGCCTCGAAAGCGAACAGAAAGCCGCATTGGCAAAACAAGAAGCCACTGATAACAGGGTCAATACCTTTCGTGAACAATTGCGGATGACAGAAAACTCCCGTCCCCAGGCACTATCTGCTGCCCAGTCCCGCGTGGAGATGGCTAATGAGCGGCGAAAAGCGGCCGACCAATCGGTACAAGCGGCAAAAGCAGCCAAACAGACGGCAACCTTAAACCTATCACGACAGCAGCAATTAAACTCAAAAGGACTGTCTTCACAGCGGACATTGGAGTTGTCCCAACTTGAAATGGCACAACGTGCCGCTGAAGTTGAAAGGACACAAGCGACGCTAGAAGCGGCAAAAAGTGAGGTTGATGCATTAAGTTCAGATTGGCAAAAACTAGCGGCAGATACTTCAGCGACTGTCGAAAAGGCCCGTGCTGAGTTAAACAAAGCAATTGAAGATCAAAACGGTGTCCGCGCCGACATTCTAAAATTGCAAACCCGTTTGGCTCGACAACAAACCCAAACAGTTACCGCGCCGCGTGATGGTATTGTCTTGCGCTTATTGGCAAACCCAGGGGCTGAAATGGTTAAACCGGGACAGGCATTGGCTATTTTTGTCCCGGACACCAAGGAACGGGCAGTGGAATTATGGGTAGATGGCAACGATCTTCCTTTAATTGTGACGGAAAGCCGTGTCCGCTTGCAATTCGAAGGCTATCCCGCAATACAGTTTGGCGGTTGGCCTGAGTTTTCAGTGGGTTCCTTTGGGGGCAGAGTTGTTTTGATTGATGCGACCGATGACGGCAAAGGGCAATTTCGGATACTGGTGAGGCCGGACCGGAAAGATACTGCGTGGCCCAGTACGCGTTTCTTGCGCCAAGGTGTTCGCGTTAACGGTTGGGTACTGTTAGGTCAAGTCACCTTGGGGTATGAGTTATGGCGGATTTTCAATGGTTTTCCACCGTTGATATTACCCGAACCTTACACGGTCGACTCCCCCAAAGACGACGTTAAAAAAACCAAAGATGATGGGGAGAAAAGTTGATGATTAAGACGGCTGTGCTGTTGCTTAGTCTCCTTCCTGCCATCATCTTGGCCGCAGAGACGACACCCAGTAAACACACGAAATTAACGTTAGATTTGGTAGCCAGTGCTGCAAAAGTGTCTTTTCCAGGCTTATTGGCCGCCGAACAGCGCAAGCAAGTGGCCGCAGGAGAACTGACGGCGGCAGAAGGCGGCTTTGATACCTTATTAAAATCACAAAACCGCTGGTCGATTATAGGTTTGTATGAAAACCAAAACAATGATGTAAGCCTGGAGCAACCCACTCAGTTTTGGGGCACAACGTTTTTTGGTGGATGGCGGCGAGGTGTTGGCGATTATCCCATTTATGATGGCAAAGGCGTGACCGCCGATGGAGGGGAAGCCCGAATCGGGGTGAATGTTCCCTTGTGGCGCAACCGCGAAATTGATCGCCGCCGGGCAAGTTTACAGCAGGCGGAATGGGGTCAATTAATTGCAGGTCATGAATACGAACAGGCTTTGATTGAAGTGACCCGTATTGCCTCTCATCGCTATTGGGATTGGGTGCTTGCGGGACAACGCTTAAGCGTTGCCAAGCAACTGCTGCAAATTGCTGAACAACGCGATAAAGGTATCCACGAACGGGTAGCCGCTGGAGATATTCCCGAGTTTGAAGCTCTGGACAATAGACGCGCTATCATCGAGCGACAAGAACGCGTGGTTGCTGCCCAACGGTTATTGGAACAAAGCGCAATCCAATTATCCCTGTATTGGCGCGATGAAATCGGTCAACCGCAACTGCCTTCTGATAGCCAACTGCCAGAGCAATTTCCGGCCACCGATTCGATACAAACGCTCAATGTTAACGAAGCATTGAAAACATCGCTCGATCAACGACCCGAATCCAAACGCCTGGAATTACAGGCAAAACAAACGCAAACAGAGTTGGAACTACAACAAAATCAGCGGGCACCGGCAGTCGACTTAACAGTTAGTGCGGCCAATGACATCGGTAATAGTAAAGAAAAACTTAACCGCAATGAGCTTTATGTAGGTTTGAATATCGATATTCCCTTACAACAACGCACCGCTACCGGTCGAGCAAATGTCGCTGCCGCCAATATGCGTCGGTTAACTCTGGACCGTCAATTGCAGGATGATCGAATTGCCAATGAGGTGAAAGATGTTTTTTCGGCACTTTCAGCACTCCGCAAACGCTTGTCCTTAAGCGCAGATCAATTGCATGCATCTGAGCAATTGGCAGAAGGCGAAAAGACACGCTTCGAATTAGGTGAAAGTACCTTACTGTTTGTTAATTTACGGGAAATAGCCAAAGGTGATGCAGCTTTACAATATGCCGAAGCTACGGCCAGTTTGTTCAGAAGTTATGCAGATTATCAGGCTATTTTGGGCATACAGGCTCAGCAAGACGATTAATCCAATTAAATTTAGAGGGTCTCAAATGATGATAAATGAGATTATTGAGGATAAAACCAAATTGCTAATCATTTTAAAATGGCTGCTCGTTATTGTGGCCTTGGGATTTCTGCTGCATTTCCCTGATTTGATTGGCCATAGCATTATTTGGATAGTGCATACTATTTATGAAGCGACATCATTTATACTTGAAGAGTTTTTAAGCCATGTCTTTGGCTTAGATAAAGCGCTAGCACAATTGATCGTATTTTATTTCAGTATCATTGTGGGAACAGGGGCATCTGTATTATTTTGGCAACGTTTCCTAAGAAATTTCTTGCTGTTAAAGTTTTACGCATTTCAACATCAGGTAATTGACTATTGGCATAATCATCGGGCACTAAAAAAAATGAAACTCATACTTATTTATTCCGCATTAACGATAAGTGGATTTATGTTTCTACTTAGCTGAACGTGCAAAAAAAAAATCAATATTCGAGCTATTAACCTAGTACTCAGTCAATTTTGTTTTGTCGAGTACTTATAAATACCCCGTTCGTCCTGAGCTTGTCGAAGGATTTGCGGCTCATGGTTCGACAAGCTCACCACGAACGGTTTTTTTTGAACTACACCCGCCATAATTAAATTGACTGAGTACTAGTTTGTTACACAAAAATCATTACCAGTTTCACTAATCCACTTATTACCAACATGATCAACAAAATTACCTTGATTTTCTGCCATCGGTTTTTAGCGACCCAAGACTGGCGCGCTGAGCGAAAAATGACGAGCAAAGCTTGATAAGCTTTAGTGAACAAATACCAAAATAGTAAGGTTGCAATGAGTAAGTAGATCCAAGTCGATATAATTTGAGCTTGACGAAGAGGTATGCCAAAAATCCATTGTAGTAGCGGCTCTAAAAAGAATCCTAATATATTGATTTTTAATTGTATAATGCCATTAATTATGGGTATGGATATATCATAAAATACTACTGCTAATAAACCAATCAACGTTAACAACACCTTATAACCAATATTTTTTCTCACTATTAATACCTTTAATCGGGTTTCTAAATCTTTTAACGTCTTATATAAATAACAAAGCGAATAAAGTGACATACTTCCCATCTTCCTAGGCTTCAAATTTGTCCTCAAAACATAAAAGTTATTTATTATTAGATATTTTATTTTCGGCAACTGCGGCAAGACGTTCAAAAACTTCTAGTTGGCGAGCAAGGATTGGGTTTTGCTGTTCTATCAGCCCGTGTAGGTCCGATGTCGAGCTATGAATGTTTGCGATTTTGTCAGGTCTTTGTTTAATGCCGATCAGTGATTTACGTTAACTAAGGATGTAGGCGTCTGGATACCCAAGAGCGGACGGCAATATGCCGTCCGCTCTTGGAGACTTCAGCAGTCCGCGTTAGAAGGCTGAAATCGCACGTACATTATGCTTTTCACTTTTATTTCTGGGTTCGGATACTATACTGCCCTGGCCATTCGGGCCCACCGCATAGGCTTGTGTAGCGGTCTGGTTGCCTTTGGCATCGATAACGAATTTTTGGGTGGAACTCCAATAAAGATCACCCTCCAGGCCTAACATGCTGGCATATTTCATCATCTCAATCAGCTCGCCGGAGGACGGTAAATACCAGCAAATATCCGGATTGCCCTGATTGTCGTAGCATTCTTGGGCTTGACCTGCATGATCACGGTAACGTATAGCTCCGAAATAGCTGGCGGCAAGATAAGCAGCGGAGTCAGTATCGCCTGCTTGGTCCAGTATAGGAACCAATGTCGGTTTTTCTGGTATAGTAGTAGCAACACAGCTTTTCAAAATCTCCAGAGTATTGATTTTACCGGTGCCCAGGGCATCCAAATTGGCACTTGTGAATACCTGTCCAGGACAGCCTTTGCCCCATATCACGCTTTTTCCAGGTTGATACCTAGCGGGTTCAATTTTAACTTGTCCTTCTTTCGTTGCTTCATATGCACCAAAAGGCGATTTATCACCGAGGCGCACCTTGGGTGCCGCAACTAATCCATGCAAGCCATTGGCGCTGGTGTAAAACACCGTGCCGCCGAAGGGGCCTGTATCGCCGATGCGGTAGTATTTAGTCCAGGCGGGTTTGCCGTTGCGGACGGTTAATAAGGCGTCTTCAGGGCCGACCGGAAGCTGATCCCAGGTTGTGCCGTTAAACACCTGGAGCGCGCCCACACTGGGTGTGTTCGGGTCCGTATACTTCGGATATAAATCTTCCAAGTGAGTTAGGGTAAAGCGGAAACGTTGATTTTCCTTGGCATCAAAATCAAAGTTTAAAACAAAGCTGGCCTTGACTTCACGGAGTAATTTATTAGTAATAGTGTTATAGCTGTCAACAAGGCGATTAATAACCAATCCTGAGGTGCCGGGATCATAGCTCGCCCCTTGCTCATCAAAAGGCTGACCGGTATTTTGAATGTCTGCAAATCCTTCTTTGGCTAATGCTACGGTAAACACCTGTCCGACATGTAGACGATAGTCCGGAGTCGGATTGGTACCACTTGGATAGCCGCAATCTTCAGTTGCAGTACAAAGATCACTGGTCACTAAGGTAAACTTTACAGAGCTTCCTCCTACGAGGATAACGGGATCAAGTTTGATTTCTTGTGCATTAAAATCTATGGCATGGGTTATGTTTGAGTAACTGAACGCGGCAATCAGCGTTAGCAGTGCGCTTATCGTACGTTTAGAGGGTGGTCTGTACATAGCGAGCTCCTAGGTTAGAGGCGTGAGGGGTAAAAAGCAGTCAGGTGGCGCACTATATTTATATCATACAATACTGCACAACTTATAGTTACAGAAGTCAGGAAACCTATCGTAGGGCTTACCCGTAAAGCGAAAATCGACAGCGGTTCTGCCGAGTATGAGTGGTAGAGGTCTAGCTCGCGTAGGAGTTAATAGCGAAATCATCACATTCCTCCAAATATCCTCTAGTCAATGTTCGTTATCGCACAGACCGTCTTGATCTTCGCAGCTACCATTACTAACGCTAATCATCACTAAGCGATAGTCATTCCTATCTCTATTCGGAATGGGTGTCAGCCTGTTCAGCTTACTAGTCATAATGAGGAAACCAACCATGAATTTTGCGCGATATGTAGACGGATTAATAACACGGCGGATTCAACTCCGAAGTGCAATCCTAGTTGTCATGCGGCCTTCGGCAAAGATTCTGCAAAAAAGACTGAATGAGGTGTTTTATAGTTAAGGCTTTTCCGTGGTCGATGGTTAAGTTTTTTCATCACCTCCTCGACATCCTTATC
>CANNKG010000150.1 GCA_947505105.1 Methylococcaceae bacterium
ACCAAAAAGGCGTGAAGATGAGTAAAATGGCATTTAAAGCTATTAGCCATAGGATAGAAAGAGACGCATCCCTACCGAAATACTACATGACTATCCAGCCTCAAATTTAAACAGAATTAATGGAGGTTATTTTTTGCGAGTTACCTTAGTACCAATTAATCACTCTGACCTATTGAAATCATTCTAATACTTAAATCATTCACTCATCGCTCTGCCTTACTGAAACTTAAGGTTTTTGGAAGAACGCTTATCACCGGTTACCCAAAAATGATAATGACTCGCTTAAAAGAATAGAATACAAAGCACTGCTTACCCAAAATCCAGCCCATACAAAAACAAAGCTCATTGAGGAAAAAATCGATGGCCAATGATAAAAAAGTCTTTACGTTTACCGCAATTTTCAACGTCTTATTGATGTTGACAGGATGTAGTCTTGTTCCGTTTGGACTAGGTAATCTCGCCAGTTCGGACGTACAAAATAACGCCAATAATACTTCTTATGCCCACTACGGTGTAGATCCCGAATGGGATCGTGGTTGTGATGATGCTGAACGTGGTTCCTATGATAAAGAAAAACATTCACAAAACTACAAGGACGGTTATCAAACCTGCGCACAAAACCGAGCATCACTTCAGGAGCATAACGATCCTGCCATCGCTAAAGACGGCACCCCGGACGAATTAAGAGATTTGATTAATAATGACCATATCGGTATGCAGGTGGATGAGGAGTTAACACGCCGTGGCTACAAGAAGATTCATACCGATATCGCCGAACATAACGTCTGGACCTACTGGAAAAAACATTCGACACTTGAGTGCATTGTGCTCCATATCAATGAACAACACGTAATTACGTCAATCACCCGCAGTCCTGATGACTGTTAACAAATATGACGGTACCATCAAGATTTCACAGCTGCAATCTTGGGGTTTAATGCCTTTTAAGCCCTACATTTAACTCACCGAGACAAAATTTTTCGAGCGCGATAAAATCCTATTAATAGCCCAAAGAACAACATAAAATTTCAATTCCACTTTACTCCAAAATTTAACGAATTATTATGCACCTTGTAAAATGCGCGCTAATCTCCATCGTTTCGCTTAATGCACTATCGGCTTGTGCCGTATCTGATAACTATAACTTTTCAGCCCAACCTCAGACGTCCTCACCACCGCCGACTAAATCAGTCGATCAAACCAAATTCGAGGTTAAACCTTATCATAGTGAACCGGAAGCGAGTCCCAAAGTATCTCAGGCTCCAGCTAAAGAGATCGCCAAGAGTCACGATAAAAATGTGCCGTTTTGGGGAGACAAAACCTCACAACCGGTAGAAACTAATCCCGCTCAATTAAAAGAGGGGCAATTTATTTGGAAAGGCGATGCGATCCCTTCTGGGCCTACCGTCGTGGTCGTGAGCATTCCAGAGCAACGCGCCTACGTCTATCGCAACGGTATTAGAATCGGCGTATCTTCTGCGAGCACCGGCAAAGCCGGACACGATACGCCTACCGGCGTATTCACGGTCTTGCAAAAAGATCAACGCCATCACTCCAAAACCTATAATAATGCGCCGATGCCGTTTACCGAACGCCTAACCTGGGATGGGGTTGCATTACATGCCGGGGGTTTGCCAGGTTATCCGTCCTCGCATGGCTGTATTCATCTGCCGTCTGAATTCGCCCGACTCTTGTTCAATGCCTCGCCAATGGGCATGACCGTGGTGATTGCCAACAAAACCAAAGATCCCGAACAAGTCGTCCATCCGGCACAATTAGCACCGGTAGATGCCAAAAAAGGTTCAATGGTCAAAGTGCCTCGCTTGTCCGCCAAAGAAGATTTTCGCTGGCAACCAGAAAAATCGCCCGACGGCCCACTGTCGATTGTGATGAGTGGCGCAGACCGTCGGGTTTTAGTGTTTAGAAATGGCGTCGAAATCGGACGGGCGAAATTGGCCCTGCAGCAAGCAAAACGTAAATTAGGCACTCATGCTTATATCATGCAGGATGGTTGGGGTACGACTGAAAGTCCTATTCTGACCGGAGTTCAAGCGCATCGTTGGCTTGCCGTCGGTATTCCGGGACACGCCGGTGAAGATAAACGGCCATTAAATACCGCAGAAGGAAAAGGCATCAGCTTACCCCCCGCCTTCGCCAAATCGCTCTATAGCATTTTAGTACCAGGAACGACTCTGCTAGTGACCGATGCGCCGGTGATTGAGCAGAAAACGACCGGCGTCGCACTCAATATTATCAATGCGGATAGCCCAACCTAGAAACGCATTGCCGACGTTGCCGGGAATGATCGTGCTCAAGACCTAACTCAATTCGTGCGCTAGGTCTTTTGATGTCAGCATTCTTCAGATCGTCCTAGCCATGCTCAGCAGGTTGATTGTCACGATACACCCAGGCCATAAACAATTGGTAACCCAAGGCCAACATCACCGAACCCAAAAATAAGCCGATAATCCCCCCGGTCGCCATACCACCTAAAGCTCCCAATAGAATGATCGGCATCGGCGCATCAACGCCACGGCCTAACATAAGCGGCTTGAGGACATTATCGACATTTCCTGCAACCAGAGTATAAACCGTAAACATTACCGCCACCGTCGTTGATTCATTGGTTGAAAACACATAAGCAATCGCCGGAAGAGAAACCAAGCCCGCCGGAACTTGCATGATTCCTAACAACATCACCAGTAACGCTAAAATACCGGCACCCGGAATACCGACCATTATAAATCCCGCGCCCAGTAACAATGCTTGTAAACAGGCAATACCGATTACGCCCTGCGCCACTGCACGGATCGTCGCAGTCGACAACCCTACTAAGGCATCGCCCTTGTCGGGGCCGGCCATTCGATTGGCAATCGCTCTAGCCGCGGCATGACCGGATACCCCGTAAGCCATCCAGACGCCGGCAAGCAACAGAGCCGCTAAGAACATCAAAATCCCGGTACCGGCGCTCGCGGCATAGCCCAGCAACTGTTTAGTGACAATAGCAATTTTAGGCTCGTATTTTGTCAATAAGCTGCCAAGATCAGTATGCGCCGCCTCCCATAACGCATATAAATTATCGCCAACCAGCGGCCAAGCGGCGACAGATTGATAAGGTGCAGGAATAGTTAAAGTGCCGCTTTGAATTTTCTTGACTAACTCAGTCGTGGAATCGGCAAAGGAGAAGAGCAATAAGGCCGAAGGTATCAAAACACTGAACAGAATCGCCAGTACCATGACTGTCGCTGCCCGCCCCTGTCTATCGTTCATTTTGCGGGCGATCCGTTCATGGAGGGGATACATCGCAACTGCGAGGATTATCGACCATAGCATCAAGCCGATAAACGGCTTGAATATCTGATAGCAATACATCACCAAAAATACGATCAATCCGACACGGATAAAGAGATCGAGAATTTTATGAGAAATAAGTTTATCCAGGCTTTGTTCAGACGTTAGGTTCGGTTCATTATTCATCAGGATGCTCCTATCGGTTTATTAGCTTAGTTTTTTCAATCCCCGGCGACAGTATTTTAATCTATACATAGACTTAAGCATCTAGATTAAATCATTTTCTGGGGTGATTTATGAGGATACCCAAATAAAATAATCTACATTAACATCAGTTTGGCTGTCGAATTAAGGTTGAAAAATCCGCCGCCTGATCAGCACGGTGAGCACGGCTATTGACATGCGCCTGTTGTTGCAATTGGGTGAACGGAATTTGCTGATCGAGTCGCCCGGACTCATAAAGATATTCGGGGACGTAGCCGCTCAGCAGGATTTTCCAGGATAACGGGATATGATGAGTATTGACTCGATTTCTGAGCCAGATAGCGGTCGTGCAATTATCGAGCAAGGTGTTATAAAACTCAGGACTTTCATTAAGCTCATTAATTTTTTTGAAATACTCTTTCAATAAGCGTTTACCGTTTTCAGCAGGTCCCTGTAAGCGATAAATATAGACCTCTTCCGGTGGATCCTTCCGGTAATTGGTGCGCAGGCGAATAAGATCCCGTTCATCTGCCACAATATAGATCAGTTCGAATTGACGGAAAAAACCTTTAATGGTCGAATAACCTTCAGTCGACTCCTTACGCGCCTCAATCGAAACGGTTAGATAATCATTGCCGCCGAAGTAAAAACTGAGCATCGTATGTGCAATTGCTGGCCCCATCCAATACACTGATATCAAATCAATGCCTTGCAGTTTATTGATGTCGAAAGTTTTGGTGTAATACGCCGGCTGATAATCAAATTCGCTGCGATAATCGAAATTGCGAATATTATGGACGGTCATCAAATCGCCATCAAAATCCGCATGGGCCAACTTGGCAACATCAGGCTGCCATATGCGCTGATTTGAGGGGGTAATAAATAGCCACCAAACCAGGATTGCTGCAAATAAAATCACATACCCCGACAGCAAACGTTTGCGCCAATTTGTAAATGCCAGACCGATTAAGGCAGCCAAACCGCTCAAGCCAAAAATACTTGCGATAACCGTCTGAACCATACTGGTAGATGAATCACCGAAATAGACGGCGAGCACTCCCCAAACACAAGTTAGGATAATGATTATCGCCAAGCTGAATGTCCTAATAATTTTTGTCATAATTTTAGTTATTTCCGATAATTAGCGATTTAAATGGTCAAAACCCCACCAACGAGTTATTCAGCTGTCGACGTGAGCAAGAAAAGCCTATCCATTTTGATTTCAGGCATGCAACCATTGTTCAGCCTGTGCAATTGAGCCGGGTAAGAAAAATTCGATTTCAGTCGCACGAAAACCTTTACCGGTAAACATAGCGATCTGATCCTGCCAGTGCGCTTCAGTCACAATAGCCATTTTGGCAATTTCGTTGCCCTGATGCAGCATAAATTCGACATCATTCCAGGCCTCGCTTTTCTCCCACCCTTGAAAATGTTCAGCGACCACCAGCAATTTCGGTTTCATCCCTTGTTCGATCAAATCATTTGCGAATTGCTGTAATGCGAGCTGATCCGCTAATTGCATCAAGCCGTTGATACGGAAATGGATAAATTCATTCTTTATTTCAACAATTTCGTAAGCCATAAAATCACCCTCATTAAAATCTGATTTGTTAGGGAGTTACATATAGAATGTTAATGCTGCCAATTAGTAAGCAACGACAAACGCAAAATTAGACGCTAACACCCTCAACGTGAAGTTCGAGGGCGCAGCAAAATCTAGACTTAAAACGGTCTTAAGGTAAAAGCCGTCGGATCAGTAATCACTTCTTCCGGTTTACGGTTCGCTACCTGCACAAATTGTTCAGCCCAGCGCTCCAAAATTCCTTTGGCCGGACCATACCAGGTCAGACGCGTCAAATCGATAGGCCCAGCATCCTGCATATCCCGATCAGCAAAAGTCGCGACAATTTCCTGAGTCTGCATATCACGCAGCCGTCCCTCAAAAGCCGCTCTTCGCTTGTTTACCAAACCCATCGCAGTGCCGGTTCCAGGAGGGCCCGCCCAGCTTAGCGCATGTAAAGCCGTCTGAGAGGGCTCGATTTCAATCAGCGCCAATTCCAAACGTAGAGCGGGTTCACTATGTTGATCAACGTCTTCTAAAATCCGAAAACGTTTCTTTGGGTCTTTTTTAAATCCAACAACAACTTGATCATGAAAATAGACGGCCAGTTCTTCAATATCGCTTTTAACGTCACCTATTATATTTGCAGAACTGAGCTTATGCATCCAATCCATTTCCAGCATGTATTGAGTATTCACCGGCGCAACCACCAATTCCCGATATTGACTCTTGTCAAAATCCGACTTAATCCAAACCTTCTGAAACGGTAAATCGCTCCGCTTAGACTGGCGTTCAGGATTAGCGATAAACCCCGCATCAGGTGCGGGCTCGACAATCATAGCCTTAGCGTCGTTACTCTCCGACTGAATCGTGGAACATGCCCCCATCAGCATACCTAAAGCCAAAATAAGGGGGAACTTTACTGCATTTTTCATAAAAAAGCCTTATACCTGAGAGTTAACAATCTATTCGGAGTCCAAACAGTATTCCTGAACGAGTTTTACTAAATCAAACAGCGCGGGTTACCTGCAACCGGAATTATTTCGGGTCTTGACACACGTTTTTCCCCCCTGGGTTTGAACTGCTCCTACGCCATTTTTAGTGACCGCTTGACCTCCCCTATTGTTTTCAATGGTCGTCACACCATTATTATTAGTATCAGCGGTAGTCACCTTTCCAGTGTTTGGATTATATCTAGCGGCGCTTTCGCCATTACCACAGGCGACTTTTCCATTCACGCCTCTTACACATTCCGCTGAAACCATTGAAGAAAACATAACGCAAGCAGCTAACAAAATAATTCTTTTCAACATGTGTCAATCCTCAAAAATTAATAAAAAAGCATTATTTCGGAATCACTTAATTATTCTAAAGTGCTGCCGAAAGAATCATCGCATTGCCGCAAGAAAATACCAAAGCTGGCTTTACGCGCCTTATGGTATAACAAATTTTTTACCGCAGAACCAACGAATAAAAAAATAACCCACACACCTTAAGCAAACACACCATCGGGCATTTTTTGTTTTTATTTTGTTTTTATTTTTGTAAATATTTTGCTAAAATATCTTAAAATAAAAACATTAAAGAAACAAAATGCAGACTTTAAGCAGACGCCAGCGTGAAATTTTTGAATTTTTACGCGATAACTACGACCAATTCGACCAACCACCAACGCTTGAAGAGTTATGCCAAGCACTAGGTATGGCTTCGCGCGGCTCGCTATTTCGCCACATTCAGATTCTGATCAATGCCGGACTCATTGAATCCTTCACCGGCAACAAACATGGCGGTATTCGCTTAACCGAAAAAGCCCTACAAGCCAGTGGACAAAGCGACGATAGCATTCCATTTGTCGGCGTAATTGCCGCAGGCAAACCGATTGAAGCCATTGAAAATGTCCGCTATATGGTAGTGCCTGAAGAGCTAAAAACCGAATATCCATGCTACGTTCTGCAAATCAAGGGCGATTCCATGATTGAAGCCGGCATCTTCGACGGCGATTGGGTTGTCATCGAACAACGCAGCTACGCCAGTAACGGCGAAATTGTCGTGGCGCTAATCAATCAATCCGAAGCCACCTTGAAATACCTAGAACAAACCCCAACTCAAATTTTATTGATTCCGGCCAACGCGACGATGACCGCCATGAGTTATCGCCCCGAACAAATTCAAATTCAGGGCGTCCTGGTCGGTCAAATGCGTCGTCATCGTTCATTAACCAAGTGATAGGAGTAGAAACCCATGAAAACTAAAGTGCACATGAGAGATCAAATGGTCAACAAAGTTGAAACCATTATGTTACATGATCAGTTGCAGCATTTATTATCTAGTTTGACCCGAGTTTTGCCGATGGTGTTGTGGTATCGCTTGTGTCATCTTAATCTCAGAACCGCGCGCTAATAACATAACAAACAGCGTAGGAATCAGCATGCAGGCATTGTTCCTTGATAAAACCCTGACTTATCGGGAGGACCTGGCGTTGCCGGAATTACAAAATGGCGATGCTCTAATAAAACTCCGCTTAGCCGGTATTTGTGCGACCGATCTTGAACTCGTCAAAGGCTATGCCGGTTTTAAGGGGATTTTGGGACATGAATTTGTTGGCAGTGTCGAAAAGGTAGCTTCGATAGAACACCACCATTGGCTTGGTCGGCGCGTAGTTGGGTCAATCAATATCGGCTGCCGAACCTGCGACGTTTGCCATACCCAAGGACCTGGGCATTGCCAAAATAGAAGCGTACTCGGCATCCGTGGCAAAAACGGCGTATTTGCCGACTACTTCAGTTTACCGGTCAGCAATTTATGGGCGGTTCCCGAAACCATTCCAGATAGCTCGGCCATATTTACTGAACCCCTAGCCGCGGCGCTACAGGCACTAGAACAACTCAAAGACATCGAAGCATCGCGGATATTAGTTTTAGGCCCTGGCCGCTTGGGTTTGCTGATCGCCAAAGCGCTTGACCTTGCGCATTACCCGGTTACCCTCGCGGGACGCAGCCCGACTTCATTGCTGTTGCCTGCTCAATGGGATTTAAGCACCGCGTTAATTCAAAACCTTCCGGAGAATCAATTTGATTGCGTGATCGATGCCACAGGTCAAAGCGGGGGATTCGAACAGGCCTTAAGAGTCGTAAAACCACGTGGCCGCGTTATTCTCAAAAGCACCTTTGCAGCACATAAAGCTATTGACCTAACCAAAATCGTCGTCGGAGAACTGCAAATTCTCGGATCGCGCTGCGGTCCCTTCGACAAAGCGCTCGAATTATTGGCGCAAAACCTTATTCCACTTGAAACGATGATCGACGGCTGTTATCCACTACACGCTGGTATCAAGGCCTTTAGTCATGCTACTAAAAGTGGCGTTAGAAAAATAATTCTGCAGCCTTAAAATTTCACTTTCAATTTAATAATTCTGAAAGTCTTCTATAATTTATTTCGGTAATGATGCTTGATTGTTACCGATAAAAATTGCCGCTTTTTTAATAATATAGGTAAATATATGAAATTTGCACTGCTTCCCGCAATGGCTTTTTTAACAATGATGACCTGTTCTAATTTGGCGATGGCATATGGCGCTATTGCAGTAGATGATGCTGAAGGAGATCGCGCGATTGATGCCGGTTATGGCTATGGTACCGGAGACACGGAAGCAGAAGCCAAGACCGATGCACTTCGTGCATGTAAAAAAGTCGGCAACGATGACTGTCAAGTAGTTGTTACATACAAATTATGCGGCGCCTATGCCAGCTCCAAAAAATATCAAGGTGTTGGCAAAGGAGAAACCGAAGCCAGTGCCAAAAAAGCCGCCCTTGAAGAATGCGGGGACGATTGTCGAGTCGTTGCTTCAGAGTGCGATAACTAGCCAAGATTGAATCAAGAACAAGATGGACGGAGCGTAAACTTTGTCCATTTTTCGAAACCATCATTCAATTTGGCCGCATGTTCGGCTTGTTAAATTGCCGACCTTTCGGCGAAACGCTTCTCAAGGGCCGTAGGTTGGCCTGAATGCAATGAAGCCCAACAGATAAGGGCAATTAGACAAATACATGCGCTATTACATCGGTATATGTAACGGGGAATATTACTGACGAATTGAGCTGACGCGATTATAAACGTTTCTTCAGTCGGTAAGCGTTGGGCTTTCTAGCGTCAGCCCAACTTACGCGGGCTCAAGCACAAATTTAGTGATTCGAATCAATTCGTGTTTTAGAGTTTATTGTAATATTCAAAAAATGGCATATATTATTTTTTTTAATCGGCTATCTAATGCTAGGTAAAATTTATGAAAAAACAAAAATCTTCTCGATGCTCAATCAAATTAAGCGCCATCTCCCTAGCAATTCTTAGTTCAGTTGCCCACGCTGACACGCCTTTTGATATTCGCGTTTCATATTATGATACGACCGAAAATGCAACTACCCGCAGAGCAGCAATTGAGGCGAATATTAACTACTTTGCCGAAGCACTCTATGAAGCCACCAACGGCGCACATCGTTTACGCAACGTCACGGTTTTCACTAACGGCGCCTTTAAAGATGACACAGACGTTCTGTGGGTAAATAGTTGTTGGCCCAATGCCCACACTAACTCACGCGGTGTCCCGGGGCTTCGAATCGAACATTGTGATATCTTTCCTAATGGTGGGAATCCTTTAAACTTGCTGGATAACACCGCATCCGGAGGGAGTGTTTTGATGCATGAATGGGGACATTTTACCTATGCCCTCTTAGATGAATATCAAAATAGCGATCAACAATGTGATCCCAATCAACCCAGCAGCCCGTGCAAAGATGATGTCGGCGTTCCCAACTCCTTAATGCATAATCAATGGCAAGCCGCAAACAGCAGCGGTTGGTTGAGTGAGAATTTAGCGTGGTTGAATTTTTCAACAAAAGATAATTTTAATACTGCTACGGCCCAGGCTCGAGTTTATAAATCAAGTGCTTGGGAAACACTAGCTCGTGAGAAAGATCCTGATGACGTGATGCAACTTATTAATGGCAGAGCACGAACCTTTTATCCGGATTTAGTTGCCGCAGCCCCTGCAGCAGGCACAACACCCAGCATTGAAATCAATGCCGACGCCAATCGGAATCAAGCCAGAAGTTTATTAAATATTATTTGGAAAACCGATGCCACTGCCAATGGCATAGGACCAAAAGCAATTGCTGGCAAAAAACGACTGCCTATTGCGAAACAACTCGTTATTGAAAACTCCAATAACATCAGCAGCAATATGTTAGAGGAAATAAAAGCAGCAGTAGGGTCGGTTATTGAACAATCAAATGAAGGCGATACCTTAGGGCTTATCTCTTTCGATTCCAGCCCCACTATTTTGGTAGCGCCTACTCAAATTACCGATGAGGCAAGTAAGACAAAACTGCTAAATGCCCTTAATGGCATCCGTATTACAACCCAGCCTGCTGCTTTAGGCGAAGCATTGAAAACCGCCGCAAGTAGCTTGAAGTCGTCAAATATTACAAACTCCACCGTAAGTTCAGTATACCTTTTTGCGGATGGTTATAGTGCTATGGGAGTTACTCAACCGTTAAGTCAAATTGATAGCTACCAAAAAGAAGGGATTACCCTATTCAGCTTTGGTTTAAATAAGGACCTTGCCTTGGTTACGCTCTTAAAAAATTTAGCAGAAAAAACTCGCGGAGACTATTATTTAGTTGACAAACCAGATGTACTCGCCAAGGCCATTCAGCAAACAGAAGAAAGAATTACCCCCCAGGTTGATGTTCAAATCATTGCTGATAACAGCAGCATGACTAATAACCAGGAAGTTCCTTTTTATGTCGATAACAATACTGATGCTATTGAAACAGTTATTAGTTACGAAGGCAAAGCAAGCGCATACAATTTTGTGATTACCGATGCACAGGGTAAGGTTACGCCCTTCGATCAAAGTCGTTGCGTAAGTGAGGAAAGTGCTGATGCAGGAAATGCCAGTAACTACTGTACTTTAAATATCGCTGATGCAACGGAAGGAACCTGGAAACTCAAAATGACTACCAACACAACGTCTCCTGTGGAGGTCTTTTATAGCGTTTCAGCAGATCCGAAAGATGATAACAGTGCCATTTCTGCTTCTATCTATGCTTCCAATCCGATTGCGGATATTGGTAGCAATGTTAATGTGATAGCGTCTGTTGGGCGAGAATTTCCCATTACCAATTTAACCGTAACCGGAAAATTAGAAAAACCTGATGCGAGTACTGTTGCACTAAAATGGCATGACGATGGCGTGAAACCTGATGTCGAAGCTAATGACGGTAAATATACAGCAACATTTTTAGCCGATACCGAAGGTAGTTTTTTCGCATCCGTTAATTTTGATAACTTAGCTAACCAAGGCGTATTTACCAATTCTGGCACTACTTATGCTGCCATTAATCCAAATGCAGGACCGGGTCTTCAAAAGGAAGCTGTTAATTTTAAATTCACCCGAGCAACTAGTACTGATGTAATAGCCACCAAAGTAGTCACCGGCACTAAGGGCTTAACTGACTATGATAGAGTGATGAACTGGGGTGAAGCGGTAGTAGCACCAGGGCTTTTACCGGTTAAGGGCAAACAGTTAATGGACATTAGCAGCTATAAAGTACGTTATTATCCACAGACCGATACCTATTTAGGTTACAACACTACTGATGGTAACCTATATATCAAATTAGGTAGCCAAGAGGTGTCTCTCTTAGGGCCGCTTTCAAACTATCTGACTTCAGCTAAAAATGATGGCTTCTAACCTAGGCTGTCGAAATACGGCAATTTTAGTCATATTTTAATTCCCCGAATTTATGACTTCGGCTAGTTTTAAAAATAGTGCTGTATTTAACTGATAATAGATGCTAAAAACTATCCTCGTTCAACTACAGCTATTGTTTAAAATCATG
>CANNKG010000151.1 GCA_947505105.1 Methylococcaceae bacterium
ACGATTCAGTCGTCACAACTTTTGAAACTTACATGCAAGATGCCAGTAAAATTCTTTGCGTTATGGATAAATTGCGCAGAGATTTTGCGGTTGCCGTGTGATTCATTCAAACTCGGGCAGGATATTATTTATCTGAGAAACTATAGTTATAAAAAATAATATTTCAAACTCCGTAGGAGCGCTTCTAATCCGCGACAATCGCAGATTAGAGTTACCCCTACGAAATTATTCAGCTCTAATGGTGATGGTTTTTGCTTTCACAACAAAATTGCCCTTGATGGCCTCATTGAACGTGAACTGAGTCTGGAACAATTTCCTGGGCCTGAACAGCTCTGGTCTTGGTGGGCCGAGCATAAATGTCTTTCCACTCAGCAAGAAAGCCTGATCACTCAGGACTACTACAGTGACGGCAGTCAAAAAACACCTTGCTACTATCAGCTCCTGGCGATCAATAAAACTGTTGAAGCTATCGCCCAAGGACAACATTATGCTCAAAAGAAAATGGCACATCTCCATTCGGCCGATTACGAACATTTGCAGGCCCATCAATTTTTTCTACCCAACAAGACATACTAAATAAAATCATTACTATACTGGTTAATATATTCATATGCGTTTTTAGCTATATACTCTCAATGAGACAAGCAGTAATTTCCCCCGCTTGTTACATAACCACTAGGGCAATTACTGCTCTTCTTGGGAATGGCTGCTTTAGAATTATCACTCGTAGCAATACAATAAGCATTTCCACTGGTTGCATAACCACTAGGACAATTACTGCCTATTTTGCTGATGGCAAAGCGAGCATTTGAATTGGGCTTACAGTAGCTACCTCCACTGGTTGAATAGCCTCCGGGACAACTGCTACCATTTTTAAAAATAGGCTCAGGAATAGGCGCAGCGAAGGTGTTAATATCAAACAATGTAACAAACAGCAACAGTAAAGTTTTATTCATTTGCTTCTCCATTGAATCATTAAAATGGTTTTATAGTTCAAAATAAAGGCAGCTTATACCGTCCATACTAACGCAAACAAAACAACTGATGCTGCTCCAGTATCCGCCTAAAGTCAGCTTGTTTGCGTAAGTTTTTCAAATCCGAGTCATTGCGCAATATGTCACAATCTTTAAAGCCCAATTCTAGTGCTTGATTGAGTGGCTCTAAAGCTAGATCGCTTTTATTAACAGCGGAGTAATATGCAGTCAGGTTATAAAAAATGACTGGATTTTTTGCATCGCATTCACTTGCTCTGAGTAAATCTTTTTCGGCTAGATTAAGTTTTTTATCCTGCCAATACGCAATACCCCGATTCATATAGGCTGTTGCAAAACAACGCCCTTCGGTTTCTTCTTGTTTTACAGCTGCATCAAATTCTACTAACGCATTGCGGATATTCTCACTGCGGTTTTTAGGGTTTTGCTTTGCCAGCGAAACAAATACCATGCCCTGTTTGACATGCTGCTGAGTTTCTAATGATGGTCCTGCGGGTTTCGGTTCAACAACGGGGGGAGCAGCAACGGGTTCCGGTTTTGTTTGGGGTATAGCTGGCGGGGGAGGAGGGGCTGGTTCTGCTTCATCCGGAGGAGCAACTGCATCGGGTTCTGGTTCTGGTTCTGGTTCGCTCATGGGATTATTTTCCTTTAACTCTCTCAGATCCATGTTGTCAGCATTAGGTAATGATTCTGTTCCGTTACCTCTTAACGCCCAGACGACTAAACCCGCAATACCTAAGCTCAGGACAATGCCTCCAATTGCGAGCAGACGTAACCGTTTGCGGCGCGCATTATCTGTTGCACTGCCTGTATTGCCCATATCCGCTTGTAAAGCCTGTCCACAGTCAGGACATCGACCATTATTTTGTGCAATGTCAATTAATTCGCCGCTAATAGCTTTGTCACAACTGACTCTATTTCTGCATCTGGCTTGTGTTGCTTGTGCCATAGTAAACTCCCTTAAGTTTTAAATATCATACTGCGCTATCGATTAAAGCTATGGCACTCTTAGTGCTTTCGCGTAATTTGGTATAAAAGACATCTTCCACATTATTGCCGCGATGCGTTAATACCATACCTAACTGTTCACGCAATTTAGTCTTCAAGGCATCTCGTTGGATAGCCACTTTGTATTGTTCAGATTTGATTAATGGCATTACTGCTTTTTCTAGATAAAACACCTGGTCTTCCGTCGCGCTATTGAGCGCATCCTGGAGCACTCCGGCAGTTAAGACGGTAGTATCGTTACACGCCACTAAAAGCGACAGAACATCGTGTGGATAAAAATGATATTCGGGTAAACCATCAGCATCCAGCGTTTCCAGGCGCCAGCGTTGTTTGTTTGTAGCCGGATCATGCTGAGCTAGCAATAACTCCAAAGCCATTGCTATCTGATATAAAGGTAAAATACGATTTCCCATTTGATCAGGACGCGGACGGAATAATTCTGGCAACCGATCAGCTGGATGGTCTTCGATATGCACCTCCAAACGCGCCCGAGCAGGATTTTGTTGTAGACGCAAATCGTATTTTTCTTTTAAGAATTGAACCGGCTGCAAAAAGCGTAAAGGGAAACCGAATTTGAAACTGACTAACGAAATTTGATTGAGATTGCGGGCGCTATCCACAATACACATACTGACCCCTGGGGTTTGATTGCCCATAAACAATGCGGCCAGTTCATCACGAAAGCTTTTGAATTCTTCACAGCGTGGCAGAATTACCGCCATGACTGCACTTGGTGAAGTTGTGATTTCGCTTTGATTAAAGCGCATAAAAGTCTGAGTGCTGGCAACAATGTCCCGAATATAGTTGCGCAATTTTTCCCGGTCCTGAAATTGCCCAGCTAGGCGCGATACAATGTTAGCGCCGATATATTTGTTATTCAGACTAGTTGCTTCATCATGCGCCTGTTGCGAATTCTCTCGCGCAACTTGCTCGAGTATATTTTTCAAGTCACCGTGATGCAGTAGTGCACCAAAGTATTTTTCTTTGCTACGCACATCGATTTTGTTTGCTTCAGCAGCATTGACGAATTCAGAACGCACACGTTGTGCCCATTCCCTCTGCTTACTTTCAGACGTTAGCAGACTGCGGCAAAAATCCTGAACTTTATCGGGTTCATAAAATTTGATTTGATTTTGCTTAATATCCATATTTTCTTGCGAACGGCAGGTTGCTGCACGTCGTTTATCAAAGAACTGTTGCGTGTCTTCAATACTGCGTTTAAATTCTGCAAAACCCACCATCGTCTTATCACGTAACTCAACCAGACAACGTTGCAATAATTGATCAGCAAATCGCCAAGCAACATTCCAAGTTTGTAGTTCGTAAAATTCTTTTAGGCATTCGGTTTGGGTATCAAACAACGCTTCACGTTTACCCGCCAGTTTGCCGAGAATGCCGACGTTGCCCCAAGCATCCTTATTTTTAGAAATAAGATCCAATAACTCAGCACGCCTTAGTTCCATCCCTTTTAAGCGTTCGGCGATTTTTCCAGTTCTGTTTTTAGTATCATTAAGTAAATCATTCAACAGAGTTTGCAGATCCACAAAACCATATTCACCTTCCTGCCATTTTTTAAACATCCAGTCTTGTACAGCATTACAAATTTCTGCAATGTGGGTATTTTCACGTCCGAGATCATCTTGTTTGGATTTGTAAAAAGCATCAACACCGGTATTTCTAAAATGCTTATCATAGTGTTCCTGAAAAGCTTTTTGCAAAGCATCCAGGCGATTGTCACGACCGTCCTGTTCGGGTATTTGCCACGCCACGTTTTTAACATCATTAGCTGTTTGCGCCCAATCACTGCCGATATCCGGCCACTTATTACACTCTGCTTCGAGCAATCCTTCTGATAGAGTTATCTGAGTATTAGTTAATTTCCAAGGGCGTTGATTCACATTTGTTTGTACAAAATCAGCGAACGACTGATTTTTGGGTTCGGGACGATACCTTGTGTCCCCTGGCATCCAGTTGTTGTAGAGCATCTGTAAAATAGCTTGTTCAGAAAATGATGCTGCTAAATGTTCTCGAATTTCCTCGTCTGGAATCACAATCTTTTTGACACCAAAAGTCTGTAATCGGACAGTACGTAATTTAAAATTGGTATCACTGGCTTTCGCTTCGTCAGGGATATTAAAATTTTCCAGTGAAATCGCAGATTTGACGTTTTGCGGAATGTTAGCCGCTGGGTCATCTAGTCGGAATACCCGCTGATACAATAATTGTGCAAATAGCTGTGTGACTTCCTGCACCGGAATTTTAATACTGGCTTCGTTGACATTATCCAGAATAAAACAGCCTTGCAAGCGGTCCTTTAATTTAGACGCATTTCCCAAACTCGCATTTTCAAAGCGCTGGGTTTGTCCGGTTAAATCAATCGGTGCAAATAGCGGCCCACCTTTATTGGGCGTTTCGCTGCCATCAGAAACCAGATAGGCGTTTAATTCCTGCAAGGCAGCATAACCATTAGCATAGTAATTGGTTTTTTCTCCGTTGCTGGCCCAGGGTGAGTTTTCTTCGGGCAGCAGTAAATATAAATAAATCGGATAGTGACTAGAATTAGGGAATTTAGCTCTCAGCTGCGCGATGACATGTAAAAAAGAACCACTACCTGTGCCTCCTGCCAAGCCGCAGCAGATGTGAAACTGAACGCCTTGTTGCGTGCTGGAACTTTCCAATTGATGTGTGAGAGTCAGCACATGTGCGCCAAAATTAGCACATTCGGGTTCGAATAACGCAACACCAAGACGACGGATCTGTCCACCGGCAGTTTCATTAATATTCATGGAGGAAAAAATTTCTGTCCAATCTTCCTTCTTTCCAATATATCGATGCGTAATTGGATAATTCTGAGGATCGTTTAAACGCACGCCCAGATTATTTTGTGAAATCGAGAACAGACTTTCCTTGTTTAAACCGATATCGCTGCCAATATCATCCTGGGTTCTCCATTTCTCGCTCGCAGCCATGTCAGGTTTACTCGAATCAACATACAGGTATTTGAGATAAACCGGCGATTCGGGCTTAAAGCGTGATTGGTTGGGTTCGTTACAACGAAACTCCTCATAAATCGCTTTGCGTAAATTTTTGATGGTTTTACCGCCGGTACCGCCCAGGCCGATAATGAGATGGTTGTTAGACATAAAATTTCCTTATAGATTATTGGTTAGAATGTAAAGTGTGTGCAGAATGAATACGGATTTGTTTAAGCGCGGCATAGGCTATCCAGCCGAGGCAAATGGCGTAACCGATAACGACCAGAAAAATCAATGCTAAACGGGTAATAAAAATAATCCGTGGAATTTGCGGTTCCAGCTCCTGATAAATGCGTTCGACGGCTAATTGCACGCCACGATTCAAGGGATAAGTCGCGCCAGGATTCGATTTGAAAAAGTGATTCATATCCTGGCTTACCATATTCGCTGAAACAGTCGCTTGTGTACCGATAATTTTAGAAATAAGTGAGAAGTTGAATTGGAAATTTTCAATGGCCGCTTCCGCTTCCATTTGACCTATTTTGATACGCGACTCGGCGTGGTTTAATGGAATGATTGAACCGCCTTTTTCAGGCGGAATGACAGAAGAAAAATCTTCCAGACCCATTTTTTTGATTTCCGCATACTCACGCTTAAATTGTTTATCCTGCCAGGCTTTACTGCTTGCAAGTGTGTCGCGCCAATACGCAATCACCCCGACTAGGGCTGGTTGTAAGTAAACGGTAGACGCATAGGTCGGCACGGTTAAAGTTACTATGACCGCAAGTATACTGCACAGAATATGCTGCCCGATGCTCATACGATAGGGTTTGTAAAACAGCCTACCAAAAAATGCACATACTAGCCAGAGTATAACCGCTATTGCCAGTCCTGATAGTAGTAACAGCATATAGGACATCCGATCTTGACCGATAAGAAGTCCGGTAGTGCCGGAGAATATAGTGAAGAAATTGATGAGGTAATTCATATTTTTTTCCAGCGAAGGTTTGAATTATTTCGATAGGTCAACGTTAATACATTCATCAGGAGCGCTAATCATTTCGGGAGTTTGAGTTCTACACTTTTCAGTAGCATCAACCAGTTTTCTAGTTCTAACCTGAGCGTAATCGAAAGCTGGAAGTATTTGCCCGTTGGAGTTTTGCAACCCCTTAAGCAGATAATGAGTGAAATAGGAGTTATCAAATATCGATGGATCAAATAATGATTCTTCATTATTACTCGTCGCAGTAAGAATAACTTTACCGTGTCGAGGTTGTGTAGTTGTGCCAAAAGCAGCACGAAGATTTTCCATATCATCGTAATTGTAATCAGAAGGCTTTTTTACAACGGGCGACATTTTTTCCATTTGCGTAAGCGTATCTTCAGTGCTTGGCTCAACGGAGAGTCCTTTGCTGCCAGAGCTTTTTTTAGTTTTACTTTCACACTGGGTTTGTTCTCGTTTTTGTTGCTGGGTTTTTATTCCCGCAAGTACAGTGCTGCCATAACTGCTTTTTTGATCGATTTTACAAATTTTACCGCTACCTACTAGCTCACTTTTATTTTCGACATTTAAGCTCTGTGAATAGTTTTGTTCACGTTGGACATATTGTGTACCGCCGACTGGATAGCTTAAAGCGCCTAATGCTGAGCCGCTATAACAAGTGTCCAAAATAGCGACTAATTTGTCTGTCTTAATGCTGGTTATAAAATCCTGTATATTGTCAAACGATACAGCTGTTTTGAGAGATGCAACTCGTTTTTTTACTATTCCAATAATTTCGTTATCACCGGTGTCGTCATTAGCTATATTTTTTACAATGTCCTGTACTGACTCTGTTGCTGACTTATCTAAAATTTCGACCTTCATATCGTATGGAAGGATGCCCATTTTTCCAAATGTGTTCGGAGGTGTGCCGTGCGTGCTAATGTAGACCACTACAGAATCACTAGGCGTTACTTTGCCTTCGAATTCACGCATTGCATTTAGGATGTTACTTTTAGTGGCTTGTTCGTTTTTTAAGGAGGTGATGTTTTCTTTTTTAAACCCGTTTTTTTTCAATGCATCCTCTATTGATTCGACATCTTTGACAGCTGATTCTATGGGGGTTATTCCCAAAGGATTCCGCTGACTGCGAGGATATTTAAATTCTGAAACACCAACTAACAACGCATATTTATCACCATTTTTGCCAGAAATTTGTTGCGGCACATAAGATTTCACCAGCCTAATTTCTTGCAAATCCCTTGGTGTTACTTTTGAAATTTCCATAGAACTAGTACCCACAACTGTTAGTGCAGTCATATAGGCTAAATCTAATTCGTTTTCATTTTGGTAAGAACCTTTAAGTTTTAAGCGGCCCGATTTGTCATAACCCACAAAGCCACCTGCCACACCCGCTTTTTTAATCAATCTGGAAATTCGCTCGCAATCTTCTAGGTTAACTTTCCTCACTGATTCCCCAGGGTCAGATGCAACACACCCTTTTGCTTCTTCATCTTTCGCTAACTTAAGCGCTAAATTAGCGCCTACCGTAGCGCAACCTGAAAGTAGATTGCCTACTAAAAAAAAGAATAGAAGTTGAGCAATATTTTTTTTTATTTTAAATGCCATTTTTAGTGTTAGCATGAGGTTTAACCCTGTAAATTAGATAGTTCCGTTAATACTGAATCAAGAAAAGAGGCATGCCGTCTTATACGGCATACCCTATTAATTTATGTATTTATTTTTTGCTTTTCTTAGATTTTTTGGATTTACTGTTGGGTGTAACCGCTTGTTCTGAGACCCCCATAGGTTGCGTCATGCCACATTTGTCGACACCATCTTTAGCAACGGTGTAACAGAAAGTTAGTACTCCGCCCTCAATGTCGCTGTTATCAGCGGCGTCAACCAATTTAATTGTCGTGTTGTAAACGCCTTCTTTTTCGGTGGGTATAGTCCACGGCAATGAATAATCGCCACCGCATGTTTTTGTTATAGCTCTACCAGTATTTTTTTCACCGCTAGAGGTCACTTCATTCTTAAACGTAATTTCTTGCTCTTGACCCTCTACGCCGGGTGTTGCTAAATCCATTTTGACAGGAATTTTTAAATCTTGGCCTGGTATAACAACGTGTGCAGGTTGTTCCGCAAATTTCAGGAAAGCTAAAGGTTTGCTTGCTGTTGAAGGATAGTTCATACGTTTTTTTACCGATGTACAATCCATCGCAGGTACGGCTTTTTCAGATTCTTCATCCATATGTGCCGCCCAAGTCCCTACTGCAGCCCCGACAGCCATACCAGCCGCTACACAAACTCCAGTATGCTTGCCGCCTGTTAGTTTGTCACAAGCAATACCGGTACCTGCACCAGCGGCTACACCTGCTAGCACGCCAGTTCCCGTAGATCCCATTGCGGAACTGGCTTTTTGCATCGTTTCACAGCCACCCAGTAACAAAGTTGCAGAGACGGCTAACGCAACGATTTTATAATTCATGTTGTGCATGGTTATTTCCTTTTAGTAGGGTTTTAGTAGTGATTATCGGTGGGTTAAATTAAAATCTACGAACATAACTTGCCCTTCTTCCAGTGCGGAAGCTGGCATTACTGAATAACTGGCGGGTTGTGCTGAAGAGGAATCTTCTTCGGCAAACATGCCTTTAGAACCTGCGCTATGATTACTCCTTATACAATCAATCGCCGAACCACTTTCTTCTGCGAACATCCCCTTGCTTCCGGCGCCGCTACTGTTAGCGCAATCACTATAATGTTCGCTGTTATAAACTGCTGTTGTTGCTTTTGGGGATTCTTCTGGAGTTAATTCGTTTATAGGATATTTAGCTAAGGCAATGGTGACTTTTTCAGTACCGGGAACATTATCAAATCGAATCGCGCCGCGTGATGGAATCGTATAAATAGTATTCGCTTGAATTAAACCTGAAAGTTGTCCTTTAGTGGGGTAAAGCGGTGTTTGTTTTCCTGTTACGTCTTCATTTAGTACATATAAATAGCCAGCTGTTTTACTTTTGATTTGTAACTTGATTCCGTCACCACTTTGAAAAGTGTGACTGGTGGTTACTTTTCGACTATGACCATTAGGTTCTTGTAAATCGATCCAGTACTGTATACCCGCATAGCTAACAGGACGTGAGGCAGATGTGTCAGCATCGGCATAAGGTTGGCCTGATTTTTTGGAAATAAGTGTAGCTTTCGGTTTAGGGGCGGTTGCTTTGATAGGGGCCGTATCATCATCACTCATCATAACCGTTGCCCCCTCATCGGCAAACATAGACTTGGCACCTGCTTCAGCCAATACGATTGTTGGGCTAGCTAACACTCCCAGTAACACCACCAGGATAGTACGATTAAGAATATGGTGATACTTAATTAGAATTTTCATAATTAAAACCTCAGAAATTTAGTGATGATAAAAATCGATATGGTTGCAAAAATAACGCGCACAACTAAGTGCCTCCCGCTAATATAAAGTTGTACAGGTTATTTTTGGACAGCGACTAAGACTTGTCTACGACAAGATGACAGGAAAATTTATGATTTGTCAGCGCTTGAGGTATGGTTACCATGGCAGATAAGAAAGAGCAAATATTGTAATATTTTTAGTAAGAATAGATCATAAGGAATCTTTATCTACCATCGTTGATATTTTAAATGTGAAATACGTCACGTTTTGATGTGCAAGGCATACAGATGATATTGAAAAGCCGTACGTATTTTCCAGCAAACTTATAATTAAATTAGTTAAATTCAAGAATTTGTTTGTTGCATACCAAGATTAAGTTTTGCTTAAAATTTCTAGGAAATGTATTACTCAAATTGCAAATCCAATCGATCTCGACTGCCATGGCGTTTTGAGCACGCATTCTTCGTGTAATACCTCAATCAGCGCTTGAGCATCTTTCAGTGGACGAAAACGATGCTGCCTTTCCAATGTGGCAAAATTTCCAGGCGTTAGCCCTTACAGTTTTTGTAATGCACTCTGCAAGTGCTGATCCGGAACAGGTAGTCCTAACACCTGACAATACCGTTGCAGCAATTGCCAAGCTTGTGTAGGTTTCAAGGGGCGAAACTGTATTTTCAAATCAAACCGGCGTAAAGCCTCAGCTTCGATAGCTTCTAGTCGATTGGTGGTGGCAATAAAAATACCTTGGTACTGCTCAACATCTTCACCAAACAGATAAGATCATTCATTTAAGCAAATACTTATACTAAAAATCGATAAATCCTCTGTCGATGACATTCTAGTGCAGGAAGACGACAACGAAATTGCCTCGGCCATCATCGGCATGGCACATACGCTGCTTCTAAAAGTGTTAGCTGAAGGCGAGAAACTAAAGCTCAACTTGATTTTTTTAGCATGCACGGTTGTGATTATTATCAGGGTTATTATAAAACCCCTGCAATTCCAGCAGAGATGCTATACCACATTGTATAAAACAGAAAGCGTTTCAAAGGCTACCGACGAGGTGTAAAGAGCAATACCTTTATACCCCAATGGGTAATTTACACCATGATCCATTATTCAGGCTGCCGATAGAAAACAAAGCAGGCGACTTCGAAAATTTAACGGGGAAACGAGCGAGACTTTCAGACAGGAAATAGACAGGACATGGGGACTCAAATCCTCGGGGCAAAAAAAAAGCCGACCATCAGGTCAGCATTTTCTTTTAAAGAAGTGGTGCCCAGGGGCAGAATCGAACTGCCGACACGAGGATTTTCAGTCCCAGAACCAAGAAAATCCTTCATCATTTCAAAGTATTGACGGCCAAATTTCAGGTCTGAAAAATTGTGCATAGTTTCAAGCAAGGAAATCCTTAATGAAAATTTCGCAGCAGTTTCTTGGCTGAGATATAGGGCTTGAACAGTGTTGCAAGAGTGCATTGAACGCCTTTCTGATGAAAAAATTTTTTCACCACGACCGGACAGGGACCGGAGAAAAGTTGCCCTTCTAAAAATTTCTATCCGTGAAAGTCCCGTCTGAAAAATTTTGCTAATGCTAAATATCAACCTATTTTGAAACACCGAAAGAACGGACAGAGACCGTAAACAAAAAATTCGCTGAAAAACCAGATAGCAGTTTAGTGATTTTTTTGATTCAGCAATGCTTTCAAGCGTTCAATTTCAGCTAAAGCAACTTCTTCACGTTGTTGAGCCTCTTGCTTTTCAGCCAATGCCTTTTCTTTTTCATGTCTTTCTTGAAGTACAGCTTGTCCAGCCTGTTCCAATTCCATTTGAATAGTTCGTTGTTCTCGCAAGAACTCCTGTCTAGCCTGATATTGGTGGTATTGACGTTCTTTTTCTGAAAAGGTGGTTAAGGTACTCATCGCTTGTTTCATCTCCTGCGTAGTCATCCATTCGGGTAAAGCATCATCATTCAGTTGCTCACCCTCTTTAAAGAATCTTAGCCACCGTTGCGCTTCACTTTCAATGCGTTGTTCATGGAATTTGTTAAGCTCTAATAGCCAGATTCCACCATGTTCGTTGAAGGTATTCCCTTGATCATCACGCATTTTATAATGGTGGACATAATCACCATCAGTATTGAGCAAATTTTCTGCTAACAACCAGATGGCATAGGTCGGTTTGAGCTCATGATAGTCTTGACCACTCTGCAATTGCTGGCTGTAAATATCGGTCCAGTTGTAGAGTATTCGAGCGGGCAAATGGGTATAGCTGGTCAGTTGAATTTCAATTTGATACAACCGATCATGGCTATCCTTGGCTTTGACATCCACGATACTCAGTTTGTCGCTCAAGAACTCTTTGTCATTGTAGGGATTTAGAATCTCAACCCAGACTAAAGGTTCCCTCAAATCTTGAATCAAGAAGGCATTGAGAAAATGAACCAGCAAGTTGCGATTCTCATCTGCACCTAGTAACGCCTTGAAGACGCAGTCTATCTTGGGGTCAATCGCATGTTTCATAAGACAGCAGATTCAAATTTTTGTATGGATTCAT
>CANNKG010000152.1 GCA_947505105.1 Methylococcaceae bacterium
TCTAGAACCCTATGCGTATCTAACCCATATACTCAAGGCTTTACCCTATGCTGATACGGTGGAACAAATTGAAGTCTTGTTGCCTTGGAATTTTAAAAAATCAGTTTCTGCTGAATAGGGCAAGTACCCGTTCTATTAACCGCTTACCAAATAACTATCAAGAGTATCTAAAAAGAAGCCTTCATAGCCACGACTCCATAATTTATCCATAATTTTCAATAAATAGCTACGCCACGCCGATTGGGACATATCCATCACCGAACTTTTCCAACCGGAATTTATTCCCAGAATCCAAGCAGGATCAATGTCTTTGATCCAAGGACGATCCGGCCCCACTTCACCGATACTGATATAGGCGTAAACGTGCACTCCTTTTTGCTTAAGGTATTGCAGTTCGGCATCGGTAGTGTTATCAGGTTCGACAATCACGCGTGAGTAGAGGCTTAATGATTTGAGCGGAAGTTGATTGCCGTAATAAAAGGCCGTTGCTAACCGCTCCGAAGCTAGGCTATTACTACCAAAGCACCAGAGCGAGATTAGAGCGAGCAGATAAATTAATTTAGAGTTCATAGTCGTTACTTTTGAAGCATGAAGGTTTGATACTCAAGTTGAGCAAGGGTTTTATTGAGTATCAAAAAACCGGTCAAAGTTGTAATTAAAACCGCGCTGGCATACCCAAAACCATAAAATGCCGGTTCCATCGTAAGAGTCAATTGAGTAAAGACAAAGTTACTGACGGCAAATAAAATCGATAGCCCCAGAATTATCTGACGTTTATCCAGGTAAAACAATACGTTGAAAATTCCTAATAGGACAACTTGAATACCCACAGCAACCAGGTCGACGGCAAAGAGCCGTTGGAAGTTTTCAGAAATACCAAAGGCGTTTAAAACATCTTCAGCGGTAAAAATCAAGATCAAGACAGCTAACGACTGAACCTTGAAAATTTCATAGAAACTATGACGAATTGTTTCGATCATTGCATATTTTTTTTGTTGAATGTATTTGAGCGTCTTACCACTTCTGATAGCGTCATAGAAAGCTTCGCAACGTTCCACAAAATCAACTTCCATACGCAATAAAAACACTGCCATCCCCGGAATAATCGATAAATAGGCGAGAAAAATCGGCGGATCGTAGATCATGGAACTACGTAAAGGGCCCAATACCGCAACTGAAGTAATCGAGCTATACCAAAAAACAAATTTATCTGCCCAAACACCCAGATTATAAGTAATTGAAATTGCAACTAAACTATAATATACTTTTTTATGATTTAAAAAATCGAAACTGAGTAAGCGTTCTGCTGCAAATTCATTCACCAGAATTCCCAGCATCCAAAACAGCATTAAACTCTGACCTAACAAGAATCCACCCAAAAGTCCTTCCAAGCCATATTCGCGAAAAGCCAGACTCAGCAAAATTGTGGACCCATAACCGACCACAAATGCAATAAGCACTCGATAATACGAACGCAATCCTGACATCATAATGACCAACACCCAAATGTCGCTGAGTACGAGGAGACTGGCGAGCATGATTACACGATAGAGTATAGATTCGTCTGGAAACAATGGCCATACAATTACACCGGTAACTAAACTGGTCAAGGTAGTCACCAGTAGGGCTCCCATTAAATTGGGCAGTATTTCTTCGGATTTGTCTTCAAAGAGGCGATCGGAAATGAAGCGCGTCAGCATCAACTGTAACCATCCGCCCGTAATTAGCGAAAATGCGGTCAAATAAGTAATCGAAATTAAGAAACTCCCGACCTGTTGGGCATCCGTATTAAGCATTAAACTCAACGAACCAACCGCCATAACCCCTAAAATTGACAATATCCAGGGACCTGAACTAATAATACCTGCATAGCCATAGGCTTGCAAAAGACCAAAAAAACTGTCTTTTTGTAACAATTTACGTAATTCGAATCCTATTCCGGCCATAATCGGTTTAATGCGTTCTGATAAACATTTCGGTAATTGATAAACAAATTTTCTTCATTAAAGAAGCGATCAACCCGCTGCATTGCAACTTGCCGCGATTGCTCCCATAGCTCTGCATGACTCAGGTAGCGTATGATCTCGGTCGATAAGGCTTCAGCATTAGCAATCGGCACTACCGCACCTGACGTTCCTAGCTGCTTGTCTTCAGTCGACCCACCCTCAATCAATTCGCGACACGAACCGACATCTGTCGCAACCACAGGAAGACCGCTGGCATACGCTTCAAGAATCACGAGGGGAAGGCCCTCGCTAATCGATGACAAGACAATCAAACCCACTTGACCAATAATCTCTTTGATATCGTAAAAACCCTTATAAACTACGCAGCTCTGCAAATTCAAACTCGTGACCAAATCGCGGCATTCCTGGGCATATTTAGGATCTTCATCTTCGCCACCGATGATCCAGGCTTGGACTTCTGGTAGTTGAGTATAGACAGTGCGCATGGCACGAAAAAAAGTTTTAACGTCCTTAATGGGAACCACCCGTCCGATGAAGCCAACGATCAATGGTGGACGCGCCGGACGTTCTCGTAGAGCATAATATTTTTTCAAATCTACACCATTGGGGATCACGATGACATTTTTCGAATCGGCGCCATCGATGATCTGCCTGTGTCGATTACCCTCGGTAATCGCGATAACCGGTTGGGCGGATGCATAGGCTAATCGACCGAGTGTCTCGAAGAAATGAATCCACAGTTTCCGCAAATAGCCGAAGTTTTTATCAAGACTTGGTCCATAGATACTATTCTCTTCATGAATCCATTCAATTTGGGCCAGATCGATCTTTCGTTCTTTGGTGTAAATGCCATGTTCGGTCAAGATAAAGGATCGCTGATGGATTTTATGCAACAGCATGCCAAAAAACCCTGCATAGCCGGTCGAAATGGAATGGTATACCCGAGCCTTAGGAGCCTTCGAAACCTGTGATATCAATGAAAATAGCGGACCATGCATGGAACGAATCGTCCAAAAATAATCTAAAAAAGATTCATTCTCGGCACGTTGCTGATATTCTTCAGTGATAAAATCCCACGCCGCATGACTGTGTAAAAAACTATCATAATCAAGAGTTTTTGACTCAAACAAATCACGCATCAGATCGGGAAAAAACTCCATTAAACTCCCTAATTCCGGCTTCAGGAATTCATTGTGCATCCGCTTAACTCTTTCGAAAGCATCCTTATTACCCGGACACGCTTTCGCTTTAGGCGGCGCGCCGTCGTTTAATAAAAAAATTGCGGTCAAGTCAACCACATTCGTAGGCAAGCTATAACGAATTTCACTATAGTTGCTTGATTTGTCTCCAATAAAAAGTAAGGCGAAAGTCAGCTCAGGTAAACCGGTGATAATTTGATGCACCCAACTTGAGACACCGCCCCGAATGAAAGGATAAGTTCCTTCCAGAATTAGGCAAATATCTGCCTGCTGGTCGCCTGCCAGTTTGGGATTGGTCGCTACAACCATTGTTTTGCCATTCCGGACAAGGTGCTTCTCTCTGCGATCAACTGTGTGTTCAGCATATATTCTCGTACCTCTTGAAATCGTCGTTCGGCAAAAGCAAGCTCAGCTTGATAGGAGGCTAGTTTTTCCTGAGATGCGCCATATTTAATCGCCAAGGCAAAATCTTTTTTTGCTTGAGAATATTTTCCCAACTCCAGAGCAACTCGCCCTCTCAAAATGTATAAAGCACAATCAGACTTCAAAGTTTTCAACGCCATAGTCGCGTAAAAATCCGCTTGCTGCAGAATATGAATTTTGGTCTGCCCTTGTTCCAATCCCAGATAACTCAATTCCCAATAAGCTTCCGCAATATAGGATTGCTTAGTTGCCTGTTCGCGAGCGCTATATTGCACATCACTTTCTAACGCACTAAGATGGCTCTGAATTGCCGCACTGAACTGCTTTTCTTTGTTATTTAACATTGAGTATGCCAATAAACGAATTTCATCAATCGGATCGAGTAACGCAATTTTCAAAATGGGAATAGAATCGAGACTATCCATCTTCCGTGTTGCCAATACCGCCTGAATTCGTTCCTCGGGTTCGCTAAAATATTCCAGAACTGAACGTAGATTTGGATCCAGATATTTCACGTAAGAAATCTGATCGATGATATTTTCTGGAATGCTTGGAATATCGATCGTGACATAAGTTTTTTTTTCAATATTCTTTGAAAAATAGGACCCGATAGTTAAGGTAATGAGTATTCCGATATTGGCAATCAAGGGAATGAACAAACAAAATAAGAGAAACAAAACTAAAATTAAGGCATTTTTTTGATATTTACTGGAAATGAAATGATAGGTCGGCCAAGGATAAAGCAAGGCGGCGATAAAATGAGAATTCAGCGCCATGAGTAATTGGTTATTCACAAACCAATAGATGGTCATGACGTTGGCAATAACACCGCTCCCTAATAGGACCCAGGCAAGCGTAGAAGGTAATTTCAAAATATTAAGTCCTTTTTGATTGCGCACACAAAAAATCATCATCTAAGGCTAAAGCGTTTGCTATTAATTTAAACTCATCTTCTATATTACTTTCGTTGGTTAAGTCTTTTTTATAATATCGAATGTCTGAAGACAGAGTACCCAATTCAGTTCTGATCAATTCCTTAAATTTAAGACAATACTGCTCCAGACCTTGCATATTAGTGAGGGGGAAAACCAACAACGCGACCAAATGATCATGTTGGTTGGTCAGCAACAATAACTGATCCAGATCGCGGTGGTTTTTTATTACTAATTTTTCAAAATCACTTGAATACTGACTATCCCTAAACTCCATTCCAAGTATAGTAGAGGGAATATTGTAATTATTCGCATCTTCCATACAACGTAGCGTCTGAATGTAAAAATACAGCAAATTTTCATCGCAAGAATCCAATTTTGCTTGAGCTTTGATACCCAACAAATCGCCGATATAGCCACTCAAAACCGCCAATAGCTTAATATTATCCTCACGAAATGCTCTAAAAGGCATTTTATCCACAGTAATGATACCTAGTATATTTCTGTACACATCTACCAACGGAATAACCAAAAGCAATTCGTCTTCAATCTGAGTGATCAGATCCAATTTCAGCGAAACGGTTTTACGTTCACGCAGAGCTTTTTGTACGACCGGATTATTAATGTTTAATTCCGAAGGATTGCCGATACTTGCAATACATTGAGGATTTACCTGCTGATTTTCAGGATCATAGGCATACAAACTTGCCGATTGAAGCGACCCGAAGTCAGCCATACTTCTCAAAATCAGCAAACCTAAACCCAGCAATCCTTCATTTTGGCTATGGGAAAGCATGATTTGCCGTCGAATACTTAACAAACTGTCTCTTAGTGTGACGCTTGAAGCCATAAGCTGCGCCAAACGATCATGCGAATGCTTAAGCATATTAAAAGCATGACTAATTTCGGTCATTCGCTGATCGAGATAGTTAGTTACAGCATTCATGCGCTTAAGTCGTCGATGCCAATAATCACGAAATTCTCCAACAACAACCGCAATGAAAAGCAGGCCAAAAAACAAATTCGTCGTCGAACCTTGTGCCCAGAAAATATTCTGCTGATTAGCAAATGTTGCGAGTAAGAACAAAAGCAAGACACTGTTGAGGGCATAGCGAAAACCATAACGCAAACCGGAAAGCATAGGTCCCACCATTAACCAGCTAAAACCATAGCCTGAAAAATATGGCGCATCCGGCATGAACCAGTAACCTAATAAAACACCTAACATACTCAAGCATATAGTCTCGACGATTGCCACAAGCGGTTTAGGCTCCAGATAAATATGCTGCCAGTCTTTGTATTCTGTTGTCATCAAAAGCCTTTCTTAAATATTTTTTGTGATTAGCATTTTCTAATGTTGATTGAAGGTTGATTTTCAGAAATAACTCTAAATATGACGGAACAGAATCCTCATCAAGTTATTTCGCACATATTCCTTAAGTTTTCCCGAACAAGATCGTACATTATTCTTTTTTAGTTGGTCATAATAAAAAATTACTTCACTGAATCTTCAATTATTCGGTGAGAGGTAAACCGTCAAGTAAATCCTCAATCAACTTATGCCCGACACCGCTGAGACTTTCACGTCCCCAGCCGGTTCGAGCACCTGAAGCGGTCCAGATGACGTTGCCCGTAACCATATCGATTACATTTAAGGTGATTCCAACCGCCGGTTCTGCATCCAAGCCAGCTTTATAGCGCCATTCTTGAACGCTTCCGGTGAGTCCGTAGCGAAAGCCTTGAGATTGTAAGTTTTTTATTGCACTATCCAAGGCTTTTTGTTGATTAAACTCAGGAATCTGTTGTTCATCAGTCGATGGTTGATGAGAAGTGATTCGGGCATTATATAACGATCTGAATAAGGCTTCGGTAATATCGGCCGCCCGTTCGCCCGCATCAGGCGTATCTCCATGATTGATAAAGGGTAACATGACCCAACTTTCGTGTGCCTTTAACGGGGGGATTCTCTGAATTTCGTTGACCGAGCAGGCACTCAGCAACCAAACGATCCATATCAGTGTTATGCGCAAAGTATATTGGGGCAAAATTACTATTTTCATAAGAAGTGATATTCAACAAAGTTATCGGAGATTCAAGTCAAATCTTGACAAGATTTTTTTAATTTTCTATTACACATTCAAACTATAGTGGGTAACGTGATCATTATGATTTAATGCCGTCATAAGGATTATTGACAGCTAAAACGAAATTGATCATCAAGATTCACAGGCAAGATCAGCGTACTGAATTTTTGAATACCTGATAATTCACACAATGCTTGTCGTTTGTTAACATCATCGCGGTATTGACTATCATATTCGGCATTCAGCACCGGTTTACCACTTTCAATGAAGACTTTGAGCGCATGACACTCATCATACTCGTGACATTGTTCGTTAACACTAAAATCAAAATAATCGAGCAAGTGCGGAGCTTGGTCCAGATCATTCTTGAGAGCAACCGATAAATTACGCTGATGAGCAGCATTGGCCAAGTATTTGTTGAATGCTAGTTGATCGGTAGCATTCAAGGCAAAACCAGAATTATTGATATAAGCATCGACATTATCGGGCTCAACACCGTCACAGCCTTTGCTGACTGCTAGATCAAGCCGTTGAGTCATGATTTGGTAGACGGTTAGCGAGCGGATATCAAGCCACCGCTCATCTTGGAAATCTTCCAAGGGTTTACCCAAATCTTCACTTTTGAATGCCGCTTTATCAGGACGCCAACCTTCGTAAGTGCCAGCCGAAAAATAGCAGATGACCTTCTTACCTTGTTGTTTCAAGCTCTGAATCGATTGTAACGAAGTATCGAATAAGTCGATATCATAGATCTCTACCGGATAAGAAGTATTAATCGTACCCTTTAATTGCCATTGCCAACTAGCCCCTACCTGAGGACGATACCACTGACTATTCTTAAGTGGCGGAACATTCGGATCTATCTTGATAGGTTCAGGGAGCACGAAATGTTCAATATTTGAATAATTACTCGATCCTTCAGTATTAGAAGCTTTCAACGCCACATAATACTGTGCGTCCTGACTAAAGGTAACCGAAAAGTCGGTTTGCTTACCCATGTCCAAACTCCCGATATAAGTCGGATTCGGATAAGGGGCATAAAATAGCGTATAGGATTGGGCGCTGGGTACTTGAACCCAAGATAGCTTGACTGTGTTTTGATTCAGATTTAATGCAATGACAGGAGCTTGTGGAATCGCCGCAGAAAGATTTATGGATTCGAAGATCATCACCCAAACTGTCATAAGCAGTATTTTTCGACCGAACATCAGTCACCTCGAGGTTAATCCGTTATCGTGAAAAAGCCTGTTTGCTCATACTATTAAGTCCATTCCACTCACACTCGCGAACACGCCATCCATCAAAGTAACATATTTCCCCATCAGCCCAAGAATAACTTATGTTGAGGATATGGTCTATTTTTATGGAATTTTCCAGCGATAAGCTAAACTTTTTAATTAGTTTAGCAGAGAATGCAATTATTGCTTCGCCAAGCCATTCATTTAATCAAATACGCTAATCCATAAATAAAAAATGTGTGCCAAAGTACAATTTTTTAATCCATAGTGACAAATTGATACACATTAAATTGGCTTCATATTGAGAATTTCTGAGCGTCTTGTTGTCGTCAACAAAAATCAAAACAAAAATGCTACCATGAACCGGATAATCTACAATTTGAGCCTTGCTTGCACTTCCAGTGGTTAAATTAAGACGCCTTCCAATAAATATCACTTTGTAAATGAATAATTTTAATCAAGAATCACGCAAACACGCCGAGCGATTAATCGAGCTTTCCGAATATGACGTGGTGAAATTGACGCCTAAACAAATAACAGAATTGCTCCATGAATTAGCCGAGCATCAACTGGAATTGATAAGGCAAAATGAAGCATTGCAGCAGTCAAAAACCAATCCAGAAAACGATCAAACTAAAACCGAACTAGATTCTGACCGTTTTTTTCAGTTATTCGATATGTCGCCGATCAGCTACCTGACTCTGGATTCGAAAGGCATTATTCGTGATTGTAACCAAGCATTTACAACCCTCATCGCTCAGGATCGACAACACTTGCTCGGTCGACACTTGGTTGAACTGATTGACATTAACAGTCGAGGTTTATTTGAGCTACAGTTCAATAACGTCTTACAACATGCCCAGAGATGTAGCGTAGAACTGGCTTTACTCGATCAATCCGCAGCTACAATTTTTGTCAGTCTATCTGCTCAGGTTTTGAGTAATACCACGCAATATCTTGAAATATTTGTGACCTTAATCGATATTTCAGAAATTAAAGAGACGGAACGAGCACTCAAGAACAGTGAACAATTACTCAGAGAGTCACAACAAGCGGCCAATATCGGAAGTTACACTTATTCCCTTGCCAATAATACTTGGGAATGCACTCCTATCTTAAATGAGATTCTTGGCATTTCCGACACGGGATCACATACCACGACAAATTGGATAGAATTACTCCATCCTGATTTTAGTCAGAAGATGGAGCTTTATTTTCGAGAAGTCATCCTCAACAAAATGCCCTTCGATGCAGAATACAAGATTATTCGTCCGTGCGATGGCACTGAGCGCTGGATACATGGACTCGGCAAAATTGTCTATGACCAAAATGGTAGCGCTACAGCACTGCTTGGCACCGTAAGTGACATCACCGAACGTAAACGTAATGAACAGCATTCGGAACGACTGATGCATTTTTATGCTGATCTATCCGGGATTCGTGAAGCTATTCTTTACGCCGATAATGAAGATCAACTACTCGAAAGAATTTGCCGGATTCCAGTCGACAGCGGCTTGATGAGTTTGGTCTGGATTGGTTTCGAAGATCCTATTAATCAGCGCATTGTGCCAACTTATAAATTTGGTGAAGGGGTTGAATACCTTGATGATATTGTCATTTCGACTCAAGAACAATTACCGGAAGGACGCGGCACAAGCGGCACGGCCTGGCGTACTGAAAAGCCTGCGATCACTCAAAATACCAAGAACAATATAGGCATGGCCTTTTGGCTCAAACGCGGTAAACGATTTGCTTGGCAGTCTTGTGCGAGTTTCCCCATTTTTCGGAATAAGCATATCTATGCGATCTTATCGGTGTATAACCGCGAACCCAACGTTTTTGATGAAATCATCGTCAATCTACTCAACGCCTTGGCTAAAGATGTCTCGTTTGCACTGGACAGCCTTGATGCGCGTCGTTTATTGATCGAAAGCGAAGCGCGCAATCAAGCATTGATCGGCGCTATCCCCGATCTGATCTTTTTAAACACGCTCGATGGCGAATACCTGCTCGCTCATTCGGCTGATCAGAGTAAATTTTATGTTCCGCCAAGTTCCTTTCTTCATAGTAAAATCGATCAAATTTTACCCCCCGCAATTGCAACCCAATTCCTTCTCGCTTTTGTTAATGCCTCCGCTTCCGGTCGAGTTCAGGAATTAAATTACGCACTTTCGCTGAAAGGTCAGGAATGTTTCTTTGAAGCCAGAATCATGCCCTGCGGCAATGCACAATTTTTGACCATTATTCGCGATATCACTCAACAGAAGAAAATTGAAGCCGAACTTGAAGCTTATAGTCTTCACCTGGAATACATGGTAGATGAACGCACCCAGGATCTCGAAGTCGCCAATCGGCAGATCCGCCTTAGTGAAGAACGTTATGCACTGGCTTTAAATGCGACTCAGGATGGTCTATGGGATTGGAATACTCAAACGAATACCTGTTATTACAGTCCTACGTATCTGAGAATGCTGGGTTACGATTACGAAGCCACGCATATTAATCAACTCTCGTTTTTTACTGAACGTCTTCATCCAGAAGAACTTGCCGAAGTTATGGCGGCAGTTGATAACCAATTACTTAAACAGGGAAGTTATGAAAAAGAATTTCGGATGCGCTGTAAAGATCAGCACTACATCTGGATCATGAGCCGAGGCAAACTGGCCGAACGCGACCCACAAGGAAATCCGCTGCGCGCCGTTGGCACGCATACCGACATTAGCAAGCAAAAACACCTTGAAATAGCCTTGCGCAGTGCCAATCATGAACAACAAACAATCTTTGATGCCGCATCCTGCGGGATTGTGCTGTTAAAAGATCGAGTCGTCCTGCGTTGTAATAAAAAATTTGAAGAAATCTTCGGTTATGCGCCGGGTGAACTGAACGGTCAATCGACTCGGATCTTATATGCGGATGAAAATACTTACTTGAGCAGCGGAAAATCGTCCTATCGCGGTCTTAGCCATGGCAAAATTTCTCGACATGAACAGCAAATGTTACGCAAAGATGGCAGTCTGTTTTGGGTAAGAATACAAGCTAAATTAATGGATGGGGATAACCTCGCAGATGGCGTTGTCGGTATTATTGAAGATATCACTATCGAACGCGCTGCAACCGAGGCACTGAAAAATGCTAAAGAAATGGCAGAGGCCGCAGCTTTTGTCAAAGCCAACTTTTTAGCCAACATGAGCCACGAAATTCGTACCCCGATGAATGCGGTATTAGGCTTTTGTAATCTTTTAAAACAACAACCATTAGAAGCTAATGCCGCTCAATTGGTATCTAAAATTCACGACGCCGGACGTTCATTATTAGTGATCATCAACGATATTCTGGATTTTTCTAAAATTGAAGCAGGTAAATTACCCATTGAACATGCACGTTTTAACATGACGGAAATTCTGCATGATCTTGCCTCAATCATGCAGGATGCCGCACACAAAAAAAATCTACAACTGATGATTAAGCAGTCCAAAGTCGTCGGTGAAGTGATCGGCGACCGTCAACGCATTCAACAAGTGCTGATCAACCTTTTGAGTAATGCGATTAAATTTACTGAACAAGGTGAAGTGGAATTAGGTATCAATATCGTTAATGAGTACCAGGATTCGGTGCATTTGCGCTTTTTGGTTCGTGATACCGGCATTGGTATCGCACCTGAGCAACAGTCGGAAATATTTTCAGCCTTTACTCAGGCTGATAACTCCATCAGTCGTCGCTATGGCGGCACGGGTCTGGGTTTGGCAATTAGCCGACAACTCGTACAATTGATGGGTGGTACCTTAGAAATGAGCAGTAAGGTAGGGACCGGGAGCGAATTTATAGTTTCTCAGATAAATAATATCCTGCCCGAGTTTGAATGAATCACACGGCAACCGCAAAATCTCTGCGCAATTTATCCATAACGCAAAGAATTTTACTGGCATCTTGCATGTAAGTTTCAAAAGTTGTGACGACTGAATCGTACA
>CANNKG010000153.1 GCA_947505105.1 Methylococcaceae bacterium
TATCTTAGTGCTTGGGTTAACTGATGGTAGTCTTTCAAGTTCATTCTCGTCTTTAGTCGGATAGAAAAAAGCTTGGCACTATATCAGTTAGCCTTCCTTAATATCCTATTATTGGCGATTGCACTTCGGAGTTGAATCCGCCAAGTTTTAATGTGATGATAAGGAGCCTTGGTTTTTTATCATCACTACCCTCCCTTACTCCTTCAAAGTTTTGTCGGCTTATAATCGAAAATTTTGCACTTATTTTTTTAATTTAACAATAATTGTAAAAGCTAGGTTTTCTCCAATACTTTACGTGCCGGTTCAAGAAAAATATATTTTTTAGTCTATACTCTGAAGCATATTGTTCAAGGATTCAGTGGTATTAAATCCGATTGATATTCAAATTAATTTTATGAGGAATAAACAATGGTAAGTATTTTGGCTGTTGATGATTCAGCGTCAATGCGGCAAATGGTCTCTTTCACTTTAAAAGGTGCAGGTTATGATGTCGTTGAAGCGGTTGATGGTGTTGATGCTTTAAATAAAGCAAAAGGTAAGAAATTCGACTGTATTGTAACCGACGTAAATATGCCCAATAAAGATGGAATTACATTGATCAAAGATCTTAGAAGTTTGCCCGATTATAAATTTGTACCGATGTTAATGTTGACCACCGAATCAGGTGCCGATAAGAAACTGCAAGGCAAGGCGGCTGGTGCGACCGGATGGATTGTTAAACCGTTTAATCCCGATCAGTTGTTGAAAACTATTCAGAAGGTGCTTGGCTAGAGACATTTTATTTTTGAATCTTAATCCTAGCGGGTAAGTGTATGTCTATTGATATGGCACAGTTCCACCAAGTTTTTTTTGAAGAAAGTTTCGAAAATTTGGAGGTGATGGAATCGGGGCTTTTAAATCTGGATATGGGGGATGTCAACTCCGAAGAGATCAATACTATCTTCAGAGGTGCTCACTCTATTAAAGGAGGAAGTGGAACTTTTGGATTTACCGGAGTTTCTAACTTTACTCATCTCATGGAAACTCTGCTGGATGAAATGCGTGATGGTCGAAGAAAAGTCACCCAGTCTGCGATAACGGTGCTATTGGGGGCTGTTGATTGTTTGAGAGAAATGTTGCTTGCGATTCAAAACGAACAAGAAGTCGATGCAAACGCTATTGATAGCTATAGAAAGTCCTTGGAAACCGAATTAAATCATGTGAATCATTCGGGCGCGAGCGATGCTTCGCCTGTCACCAGAGATATTCAAGCTCATCAACCTATTGAACCATTATCCAATCAAGCTCAGGGTTGGCATATTGCATTTAGCCCTCATTTGCATTTGATGAAAACCGGCAATGATCCGATTCGCATCTTTCGGGAACTTGGAACTTTGGGGGAGTTGGAAGTTACTGTCGATCTCCAGGGGTTACCGAGTATTTATAATCTCGATCCGGAAGAATGTTATTTATCATGGGAATTAAGGGTTACTGGAGCGATTGAGTTTTCGGATATTGAAGGTATTTTTGATTGGGTGGAAGATGATTGTGATATGGCGTTCCAATCGTATTCGGATAAAAACGCCTTGGCAAATCAATCTGATCAAACCGACCTGATAAGTGTTGCTGGATTGGCATCAGAACTAGTGCCGGTTGACGTTTCGTCCTTACCTGCATCGCTCTCGATTGTGTCCGCAGTCGAAAAACCAGTTGAACAGGTACTTGAACCGGCTAAAAATTCGTCGACTACTACTGAAGATAATCGCGCTACTGTTAAAGGTTCAAATTCAATTCGTGTCGATACTGCAAAGATTGATACCTTAATTAATATGGTCGGTGAGTTAGTCATCACTCAATCCATGTTGAGTTTGATTGGCGAACATTTCGATTTAACCAAATTAGATCATTTAAAAAATGGTTTAGCCCAACTTGAGCGACATACCCGAGAACTACAGGAAAGTGTCATGAACATTCGAATGCTGCCGGTCAGTTTCGTGTTCAGTCGCTTTCCGAGATTAACCCATGATTTGAGCGCTAAGCTTGGTAAAAAAATCGAATTGAAACTAGTGGGTGAGCATACCGAAGTTGACAAAACTGTTGTCGAATTGATTAGCGATCCATTAGTGCATTTGGTTAGAAACAGTTTGGATCACGGCATTGAGTTGCCGGATGAAAGACGTGCGGCCGGTAAACCTGAAGTCGGCAGAGTGACTCTCGAAGCTTATCATCGTGGCGGCAATATTGTTATTGAGGTGCGGGATGATGGTAGAGGCTTAAATAAAGATAAGCTGAAAGCCAAAGCGATTGAGAAAGGTTTAATTGATAAAGATGCCAGTTTAACCGATAAGCAGATTTATGAATTGATTTTTATGCCTGGCTTTTCGACGGCGGAACAATTGACGGATATTTCGGGACGTGGTGTCGGCATGGATGTTGTGCGCCGAAATATTCAAGCGTTGGGCGGCAATATCGAAATTATCTCCGAATTAGGGAAAGGGTCGACAATTGCGATTCATTTACCGCTCACCTTGGCGATTCTTGACGGTCAATCGGTTGCGGTCGGTGATGAAACCTACATTGTTCCCCTTGTTTCAATCATAGAATCGATCAATGTGACCGATAAAATGTTGAATCGGGTTGCCGGTAAAGGCGAAACGTTCCGACTGCGCGGCGATTATTTGCCGATCGTTAGAATGCATCAGATTTTCGATATTAAAACGGCGCGCGCCAAAAAACTCACTGAGGGTTTGATGGTCGTGGTAGAGGGGCAGGGAATGCGCTGCGGTTTGTTTGTCGATGATTTGCTTGGTCAGCAACAAGTGGTCATTAAGTCTCTGGAATCCAATTATCGGCGTGTCGAAGGGGTTTCGGGGGCGACTATCTTAGGTGATGGCTCGGTCGCTTTGATTCTGGATATTCCAGGCTTAGTTCGTCTATCTAATCAATAATCTCTAACTATCAATTATTAACATGACTCCAGTCGCTGTTGAACATCAGGAACTACTTCCCATCAACCATGAACACGGTTCTCCCCAAGTCTTACAATTTTTAAGTTTCACCTTGGGAAATGAAGAATATGGTGTCAATATTCTGCGCGTTCAAGAAATCAGAAGTTGGGAACCAGTGTCGAGAATCCCCAATGTTCCCAGCTATGAAAAAGGCGTGGTCAACCTACGTGGTGCGATTGTCCCGATCATTGATCTTCGAGAACGCTTTAATCTGAATTATGCTGAATACACTTCTTTAACTGTAGTCGTGGTGTTGCAGGCTGAATTTAATGGCAAGTCACGCACGATGGGAGTTGTGGTGGATGCGGTATCCGATGTGGTTGAAGTCGATAAAAATAGTATACAGCGAGCACCAGATTTTGGAACTAAAGTGAATACCTTGTTTATTAATGGCTTGGCTTCTGTTAACGAACGGATGCTGATGTTGCTTGATGTTGAAAAATTATTGAAGTTGGATGGCATAGATGATGTCGATCTGAATGCCACTGAAAGTAAAAATTAATCCCTGAACCTAAGTTTATTTGGATGCGTTGGAGAACACAATAATGAAAATCAATATGCCGGTAACCGATAACGAAATTTTGATGAAAAAAGGAACTATCTTAGTTACTCGCACCGATTTAAAGGGTCGCATTACCTATGTGAATGATGCATTTGTCGAGATCAGCGGTTATTCGCGTGAAGAGTTGATGGGTGCCAATCATAATATTGTGAGACACCCTGATATGCCGGCGGTGGCATTTGCTGATTTATGGGAAACCGTCAAACAAGGTAAACCTTGGACGGCTCCCGTTAAAAACAGGACAAAGCATGGCGATTATTATTGGGTTGAGGCTAATGTGACGCCGACTTACAAGGATGGCGAAATCATCGGGTATCTATCGGCCCGCTATGCTCCAAGTCGTGAGCAAATCGATTCAGCCTCCAAGTTATACCAGCAATTGAACGATACGCGGGCAACGACGATTCGTCCGACTGGTTTTGCAAAGATGTTTTATAAAGCCAAATATGCATCATTGCGACTAAAAAATGTATTGATGACCACGGGTTTTTTATTACCTCTCTTGTATTTAATGTATGAATTATTCCAACAAGGGAATACTTTCGCTCTGTTGCTCGTTGCTATATCAGCGTTATTTTCCTGTTTTATGTCCGCTCATATTAATAAATCATTGGATGACTCTTTAGAACGAGCGATCGGTATTTGTTATCGTATTTCGTGCAAGGCATTTCGCAACCGGCTCGATATTGATCGTCCCGATAAAGTGGGTGATTTGAATCGGAGTATTTTCGCGATGCAGGTGCAATTAAATGCTGACCTTTCCTATTCTCAGGAAGAGGGTGCCAGAACGCTTAGAATCAAGCAAGCATTGGATAATGTGCAATCATCGGTGATGATCGCCAATACAAACTTAGAAATCATATACATGAACAATACCGTTCAGGCAATGTTTAAAACTGCTGAGCCTGATATTCGTAAGCAGTTGCCTAATTTTGATTCATCTAAATTATTGGGCGCCAATATCGATATATTTCATAAAAACCCTCAACATCAACGTCACTTGTTAGCAAATTTGAATACCAGCTTTAGTTCAAAATTGGTGATTGGTGGACGGCATTTGGATATCGTCGCGAATCCGGTGTTGAATGATCAGCGTGAGCGGGTTGGCATTGTGGTCGAATGGCTGGATCGTACTCATGAGGTTCAAATTGAAAATGAAATTGCCACCCTGGTGAATGCGGTAAAGGCCGGTGATTTAAGTAACCGTATCGATATGCGGGATAAATCCGGATTCTACGCGACCTTGAGTGAGGGCATCAATGAGATGAGTGACGTGATCGATCGCGGTTTTAATGATGTGGTCGAGGTCATGCAGGCCATGGCGGCTGGTGATCTCACTAAATCGATTACCAACGACTATCAAGGCGTTTATGCAACCTGTAAGGAAAGCATCAATGAAACGACGGCTAAATTGAGCGAAGTCTTCGGCAAAATTTCTGAAGCAGCTGATTTTATTAATAATTCCTCACAAGAAATTGCCAGTGGCAATAACAATTTGTCGCAGCGTGCTGAAGAGCAAGCCTCCAGCCTCGAAGAAACTGCATCCAGCATGGAAGAATTGACTGCTACGGTGAAAAATAATGCCGACAGCGCTCAACGTGCTAATCATGTGGCGAATAATGCTAGAACTTTGGCTGAAAAGGGTGGTGCGGTTGTCGATTCGGCGGTATCAGCAATGCAGGAAATCAATGAAAGCAGTAATAAAATTGCTGCAATTATTGGGGTCATTGATGAAATTGCCTTTCAAACCAATCTATTAGCATTAAACGCTTCGGTTGAAGCCGCGCGTGCAGGTGAGCAAGGACGAGGCTTCTCTGTGGTGGCAACCGAGGTGCGTAATCTGGCGCAACGAAGCGCTACGGCGGCTAGACAAAGCAAAGAATTGATCCAAACCAGCGTTCAAAAAGTTCGTTCCGGTACTGCGTTTGTCAATGAAACCGGTACCGCATTGAATGAAATCGTCCAAAGTATCAAGCAAGTCGGCGATATTGTCGCTGAAATAGCTTTGGCAAGTGCTGAACAATCGGCGGGTATTGAGCAGGTAAACATGGCGGTATCGCAAATGGATGAAATCACTCAGCAAAATGCTGCCTTAGCTGAAGAGGCTTCGGCTGCCAGCGTTTCTATGAGTGAACAGTCGGCATCAATGGCATCCTTGCTGAGTTTCTTTACCGTGGATGGTTTTACCAAGCGGGCTGTGACTAATACTCCTCAAACCCATAATCGTCCGTCGGTCATAAAATCGCCGGTACGAACAGTAAAACCGAGCTCACCGAAGTCAGTGCCAGTATTTAATTCGGTGACACAAGCTGGTGACGACGATGATCAATGGGATGAGTTTTAATTAATATTGCAACGGGATTTGATAAACCGGTTTATTTTAAATTAAGGAAGACCACAGATGACCAATGTAAATCAGACTGAAGTTTCCGAACAAAAAATCGCTGAGCAATTTTTGACGTTTCAATTAGCTGATGATTCGTATGGCGTTGAAATTCTTAAGGTGCAAGAAATTCGAGGCTGGGAGCCGGTTCGAATAATTCCGAATACCCCAAGTTTTGTCAAGGGCGCCTTGAACCTTCGGGGTACCGTCGTGCCGATTATTGATTTGCGCGAACGTTTCGGTATGCCCGTCGTTGAATATACGCCGGTGACGGTGGTTATTGTTTTGTATGTCGATAATGCTGATAGTTCTTATGTGGTTGGCATTGTCGCGGACACGGTATCCGACGTTATGGATATTAAGCTATCCGATATCAAAAAAGCGCCCGATTTGGGCTCGCAGATTGACACACGCTACATGCGCGGCATGTATGTGTGTAAACAAGGAATGATTATGCTGTTGGATATTGATAAATTACTGAATCCGCAAGAATTTAGTGAACTCAGTAAGGTTGTATGACGGTTAGAGTTATTGCGGTGATTAATCAAAAAGGTGGCGTGGGTAAAACAACTACGACGGCTAATTTGGCACATGCACTCGCAAAATTGGGCAAAAAGGTGGTTGCTATTGATTTTGATCCCCAGGGGCATTTAGCCGTTTCGTTCGGTGTTTATGATCGAAATCAATCAGGAATCGACGCCGTGCTACTTGGACACGCAGACCTGAAGGCGTGTCTTATTGATGTTCGAGAGAATTTAAAATTATTGATTGCAGGTCCTAAGCTGCAAGAAATTGAACAATTAGCAGAAGGTGGCGTTCATCGAGGAGATTTGTTGCGGCAGGCGCTTAATAATCAACTTGACGAACAGGATTTTGTGTTTATTGATTGTCCCCCTTCTTCAGGTTTATTGGTGGCTAATGCGTTGTTCGCTACCGAGGAAATTTTAATTCCTATGACCGGGGATTTTTTAGCATTGCAGGGATTATCGAATCTTATGGGGACTATCAAAAAGTTTGAACAAGCCTTAAAAAAGACCTATAAGATTCAGCTGGTTTTGTCGCGTTATACGCCATTAAGACGGCTGTCGGGGGATGTGTTAAAAAAATTGCAGCATTATTTTCCTAAGCAAATTTTGGCGACAACTATTCGTGAAACTGCGTTACTTGCCGAGTGTCCAAGTTTTGGTAAAACAATTCTGGAGTATCGTTCAAGTAGTCGTTCCGCTCGGGATTTTCGTAAACTGGCGACTGATTTTTTGGAAGGTAGGGTGATGTGATAACTCAAAATAATAACGACAATCTCATTGGTTATGATCCGCTTGCGTGGATGGAGCAAGTCGAACCTCCTGAGAACAGCGATCATTCTGAATCCGAAGTGCTTTTGACCTCAGAGGCATCCAAGAGCACTGAGCTTGCTCAGTCAGCTACTGTCTTGAATGCAGTGGAAACTTCCGCAGAAGATGTCGCCACGATTGTTTTGCAAACAACGCAGAATTTGCAAAATATTGCTCAGTTACATGAAAAATTACTGCGAGCCCTTGATCATAGTTCTAATGTAATTACCATTGATGCCTCGCCGGTGCAGTCGATTGATACGGCAACCTTACAATTGTTTGTCGCTTTGAAACAGGAAACCCTACGAGTTAATCGTGATTTACAGTTTGATTTTCCATCAGATAGATTTTTAGAAGCGTGTGGCTTATTAGGGCTTTTGACGATGCTACAGGTTGATAAGTTACCTGCCGGTTTGTTCTAATTGAAAATTTGTTTAGAGTAGCACTTATAAATAACATGCACGGAATAACTTGAGCAACTTAAATCCCTTCGCCCCAACCCTCTCACATAGAGGAAGGGCGTAAGTTTTGTCAGTTGCTTCATGTTCGTTCCTAAGTAATTTGATGTAACGGTTTTTTTGCGTGTTGATTCTTTTAGAAAGTAAAGTAAATGGGAGAAATAAGTGCTGAGTAAAACCCGTGAATTTGAGTACCGCTGGGAAGATTTCAATTTTTTAAGAAAAATTTCCAATGAATATTCAGGGATACAAGTACCTGATGATAAGTACGATATGTTTTATTCGCGTCTTGCAAAGCGGATCAGAGCTTTAAAGTTAAGCAATTTTGAGGAATATTGCAATTTACTAAAGGAGCAGCCAGATTCGGAATTTACTGAATTCATCAACGCTGTAACGACTAATTTGACATCTTTTTTTCGAGAAAATCATCATTTTGAATTTTTAAGGGCGACGACGATCCCTTGGCTATTAAAAAAAAATCAAGCGACCAAAACCATTACTTTATGGTCAGCTGGGTGTTCTACCGGTGAAGAACCTTACTCTTTGGCAATGACAATGCTTGAGAATGTGCCTGTTGGCTGGGAAATTAAGATTCTCGCGACCGATCTCGATACAAATGTGCTTCACGCGTCTGCTGAAGGTATTTATACGTCGGATCGGATCAGTGGCTTGCCGGAAGAACGCTTAAAGCGCTGGTTTAAAAAAGGTGCAGGGATTAATGCGAACAAAGTTAAAGTCAAGCCTGAATTGCAGCAGATTATTCGATTTAAACAGTTGAATTTAATGCAGGAATGGCCGATGCGCGGCCCATTTGATTTTATATTTTGTCGAAATGTGCTCATTTATTTTGACCGTGAAACGAAAGAGAAATTGGCTAAACGATACTCAATGCTTTTAGATCAGGGCGGATATTTATTTATTGGCCATTCAGAGTCCTTACATCAACTATCAACCGATTTTGATTTGGTGGGGAATACTATTTACAGAAAAAAAGGCGGTTGAGTTGAGTGAATTATCGAATGTTCTGATGCCGCCGTCAGTGAGCGGGTTCGAAAATATCAGGCGCTATTGGGATCGAACCAATAATATTGTGGCCGCAAAATTATTGCCCGGAGAATATTATGTGACTAATCAGGATGAATTGATTACAACGGTTTTAGGTTCCTGTATATCGACATGTATTCGGGATAAAGTGACCGGGATCGGTGGCATGAATCATTTTATGCTACCTGAAACGACCCAATTGCGTCTCAATACTTCGAAAGAATCAGTCGTCGGCATATCGACACGTTATGGCAATTATGCTATGGAACACTTAATCAATACTATTCTTGTCAATGGTGGTAAGCGTAAAAATTTGGAAGTTAAAGTATTTGGGGGAGGGAAGATCATTCCTACCATGGGCGATGTCGGTTTGCGCAATATCAGTTTTGTTTTAGATTATATCGATACTGAAGGGCTCACTTTACTGGCTCAGGATCTGGGGGATATTTATCCGCGTAAAGTGAATTTTTATCCGAAAACCGGTCGGGTTCGTATGAAGAAACTTCAGGATCTTCACAATGATACGATCGTCAATAGAGAAACTCAGTATTTTAGAGCTATTAAGGATGTCAAGGTCGAAAGTGACATAGAATTATTTTAGGAAAAATTTTGATGGGGAAAATACGTTTATTAATTATTGATGATTCCGCGTTAATTCGTAAGGTGTTGACTGAAATTTTCAACTCATCGGACGATATAGAGGTTGTCGGTGCTGCGGAGGATCCTATTGTGGCCAGAGATTTGATCAAAAAATTAAATCCTGACGTACTCACTTTGGATATCGAAATGCCGCGGATGGATGGATTGACTTTTTTGAGTAATCTGATGCGCTTAAGACCGATGCCTGTTGTTATGATTTCAACCTTAACCGAGAAAGGCGCCGAGGTTACTCTCAGGGCTTTGGATATTGGGGCGGTAGATTTTGTCCCTAAGCCTAAATTGGACGTGGCTAGTTCGTTAAACGACTATGCAGAAGAGATTATTGAAAAAGTCAGAGTTGCTATGCGAGCTAAAGTTAAGGGCGCTACTAAAATAATCCAAGACGTAAAGGTCGAACCCGCGTGTTCGAATAAACAATTTAAGCCTTCTATTTTGGTATCTGCCGAGAAATATTCGGTGGATATCATTTTGCCGCCGGCATCGAAGCAGTATTTTGCTAAAACTGAAAAAATTATTGCGTTAGGCGCATCGACCGGTGGAACGGAGGCGATTAAAGAAGTTGTCAAGAATTTGTCTGCGAATACACCCGCTATTGTAATTTCGCAACATCTTCCGGTCGCCTTTAGTGCTTCTTTTGTGAAGCATTTGGATGCCGCAAGTCCTATGTCGGCACTTCTTGCCGAGGATGGGCAGCCCATTTTGCCGGGCAATATTTATGTCGCTCCAGGGGATCGGCATTTGTTAGTGGTGCGGGAGAATGGCCGTTACATTTGTCGATTAAATGATGGTCCTGCTGTGAACCGGCATAAACCGGCGGTGGATGTGATGTTTAGATCAGTAGCTCAAAATGTTGGCAGCAACGCCATTGGGGTGATGTTAACAGGCATGGGGGCAGATGGTGCCAAAAGCATGAAGGAAATGCATGATGCAGGCGCTAAAAATATTGTCCAGAACGAGGAAAGTAGTGTGGTTTGGGGGATGCCGGGGGAGGCCTATAAATTAGGAGCCGCTGACTTTGTCGTGCCTTTAAATCAAATTGCACAACAAATTATAAAGTTAATGACGTTTTAAGGATTTGTCATGATTCAATATATTAGCAAAATGTGGTTACCTTTGATGGTTTCAGGGATTGCGCTTTTGTTACCGATGATGGTTCCTATCAATTTGGTTTATTGGTTCGCAATACCGCTCGTTTCGTTGGTGTGGGCTGTCAATGGTTTTAATGCGCTGAAATCAGCAGAAATACTTCAATCTGAAATGCAACAAGTGCATGTGCGGGACCAATCCGCAGTGATCGACAACTATCTTGCCAGCCTGGATGCTTGCATGGCGCAGGAACTCGATTTTTTTCGGCAGGAATTGCATCAAGTCAAGTCTATCATTGCTGATGCCGTGGTGACGATGTCGAACAGTTTTCATGGCATCAATAACTATTCTTCTGAGCAGATGGCAACGATTTTTGGACTTATCAGCGCTTTCGGGGGTAATAAAGATAATCCATCTGAATTGGATTTTAGTACTTTTGCTCAAGAAACTAATGAAATTTTGAGATATTTTGTTGATTTAATCCTCTCAATCAGTAAGGAAAGTATGGAGATGGTCGCAGTCGTTAGCGACTTGAACGAACATATGGGGCAGGTTGAAAAATTGATCATCGATGTACAGGGTATTGCTAATCAAACCAACTTATTGGCCTTGAATGCTGCGATTGAGGCGGCGCGAGCCGGCGAAGCCGGTAGAGGTTTCGCAGTGGTGGCTGATGAAGTGAGAAATTTATCTAAAAATTCCAACCGCTTTAGCGAAGAAATACGGAAGGTGGTGATGGCGGCCAAAGATAATATTAGTAACGCTCAGCAAATGATCGAAAAAATTGCATCAAAAGATATGAATGTTGCAATATCATCCAAATCTCGTATCGGTGATATGATTGATGGATTAACTCTTATGAATGAATCCGTTGCCCAAAAATTGGATATTATTTCCCAATTAAGTGCGAAGATTGACAAGCAAGTGGGAGGGGCTGTTCGGGCGCTTCAGTTCGAAGATATGACCAGACAGCTTGTGGATTATTTGCAAATGAATATTCAACATTTTCATGCAATTACCGATGAAGTTCGGATTGGTTTAGGCGCAATTAAACAATCCGATAATAAATCTTGGTTAGATGAATTAAATCATGGTCAAAGACGGATAAATGACATGCGGATGGAATGGCTCGCTCAAGAGGCGGATTCAACTCCGAAGTGCAATCGCCAATAATAGGATATTAAGGAAGGCTAACTGATATAGTGCCAAGCTTTTTTCTATCCGACTAAAGACGAGAATGAACTTGAAAGACTACCATCAGTTAACCCAAGCA
>CANNKG010000154.1 GCA_947505105.1 Methylococcaceae bacterium
TACGATTCAGTCGTCACAACTTTTGAAACTTACATGCAAGATGCCAGTAAAATTCTTTGCGTTATGGATAAATTGCGCAGAGATTTTGCGGTTGCCGTGTGATTCATTCAAACTCGGGCAGGATATTATTTATCTGAGAAACTATAGAAGCATTGACCAGTTCATAGTGACAATCTTCCAGATATTCGGAAATAATTTCGAGATTTAATGGCTCATCATCGACGACGAGAATGGTAGCTTGCTTTGAAGTCATTCTGGATTTCCTTAGAAATAAGCTTTTCGCTTAAGTCAAAATTTTAGATTAAAGTTTCAGTTTTGGATATGAAAAGTCTAGCAGTAAATTTCCCCATTGAAGCCTCAAACAATTAAATATGTTTCTTCAGGGCAACACTCGCATTAGGTAATTTCTAAGCCGATTTTAAAGGGTTTAGATAGTCATAACAGAAGTTGATATAATGCCTAGGAAATTAAACGACTGACATCGACGTGTTTTTTTAGATATTCAGCATTATTTTTTTAATTCAACAGGAGCCGTAACTTGAACCCGATACAAGATATTACAAGTCCAATGACAGCACTTGAACGACGCGCCACGCTGGCGCTGGCAAGTGTTTATGCCTTACGGATGCTGGGTTTGTTTATGATGTTGCCGGTTTTATCCCTGTTTGCGGAACAACTGGAAGGTTCCACACCGTTTCTAATCGGATTATCCGTCAGCATATACGGTCTAAGTCAGGCTCTATTACAAATTCCATTTGGGCTATGGTCGGATCGATTCGGGCGCAAAAAAGTGATTGTGTTCGGCTTATTATTGTTCATTGCTGGCAGCATTGTCGCAGCATTATCGACTACGATTTATGGCGTCCTGCTCGGTCGGGCTTTGCAGGGCAGCGGCGCAATTGCCGCCGCAGTCATGGCCTTAGCGGCAGATTTGACTCAAGAAGTTCATCGAACCAAAGCAATGGGCACCATCGGCGCCAGTATTGGATTATCGTTCGGCGTGGCCGTCACGTTCGGACCGATTATTGCCGAATTTGTCGGAGTTCAAGGCATATTTTGGGTCACCGCGCTCTTGGCGTTATTGGCTATTCTGGCCATTATTTACATTGTCCCGGAGCCGCCGGTTTCCAAACGACATCGAGATGCCGAAGTGATGCCGGAACAAATGGGCGATGCGCTTAAAAATCCTGAATTGTTACGTTTAAATTACGGTATTTTCGTTCTACACTTGATTTTAACCGCAACCTTTGTCGTCGTGCCACTGTTAATGCGTAATGCCGGTTTAGTCCCGGCAGACCACTGGAAAGTCTATCTTGGGGTTATGGTCAGTGCGATTGCAATCATGATTCCTTTTGTGATCATCGCCGAAAAGAAACATAAAATGAAAATAGTGTTTCTTGGTGCCATTGCGACCTTGATGATCGCGGATATCGGCTTAATGTTAGTTCATGACCAACTCACCGGCATCATTGTGTGCCTGGGAATATTCTTCACCGGATTTAACTTACTCGAAGCAACCCTGCCCTCTTTGATTTCAAAAACGGCTCCTGGCGACCTGAAAGGCACCGCAATGGGTGTTTATTCGACCTCTCAATTTTTAGGCGCTTTTATCGGCGGAGCGGTCGGCGGCTGGAGTTATGGCGTATGGGGGGCGCAAGCAGTCTTTTTATTTTGCACACTGGCGGCATTGAGTTGGTTCTGGGTTTCACTGTACATGAAACCACCGCGTTATTTCGCAAATTTATTGATCCCCCTCGAAACCCTCAATGCTCATCAAGCCGAACAGTTTGCCAACGCGATGCTTGGAGTGATTGGAGTAAAAGAAGTGATTCTGCATCTGGACGATGCCATTGCCTATCTTAAAGTAGATAATCAACAGTTGGATAAGGATCAATTGCAGAGCGTTATTAACCAAAATACCGGTTCATGATTGCGCGATTCAACCGCTCCATCCCGGGAGCTACGCTAATTCAGAAGCTTGAGTTTTCGTCCTAGCGTAGCCGGATATTCAGTAATCTTTAGCCTTAACTTGACGGTATAGGCAATCACAGAATACCGGCTATGCTTAAAAAGGAAAATTTATTTCAAGGAGATGGTTTCGGCGCGATCTAAAATTTCAAGAGTGATTTTATTTTCTTGAGCCAACCAACCGATTGCGCGCTGAATAACTTTCTCATCGAGTTTAAGTTCTTTGGTCATTTTGGCGACGGTCGCCTTACCATTTTTATCCAAATATTGCCAAATTTCGCCCGCGGCATTTCCAATGATTTCTGACATAATGTGTCTACCTTACGTTGAAGTTTAAATTTACCTTTAAATTATAGCAAATTAGCAATGAATGGCATTCATTTTCAAGTTTTTAGAATAGCCAGGCGGGCTAATCGGTATCTGGAATAAACTTACCAGAAGGAATTTGAATAAAACTTGCATACCCTTTTAGTTTAGACAGTCTCAAAATTCTCATGGCAAAAAAAACCAAAACTGCTTATGTCTGTAGTGAATGCGGCACCGAAAGCCCGCGCTGGGCGGGACAATGTACCAGTTGCGGCGAGTGGAACGTCATTAAGGAAATCCATTTAAGCCAAACAGAAAATCGTTTTGTCCCACCCAAATCCGGTTATGCCGGCAGTCATTCCGAAGTCCAGTTGTTGGCCGAGGTTAATCTGAGCGATGCCGAACGCTTATCGACCGGTTTACAGGAATTTGATCGAGTGTTGGGCGGCGGCATCGTCTTAGGCAGCGTGGTTCTGATCGGCGGTGCGCCCGGTGCCGGTAAAAGTACGCTGCTGTTACAAGTGATTGCCCATGCCGCAAGTCGAGGTGTCTCGGTCTTGTATGTTTCAGGCGAGGAATCACTGCAACAAATTGCCGAACGCGCCCGCCGTTTGCAGCTCAAAACCGAAGGCATCAAAATTCTGGCCGAAACCTCGGTACAACGGATTTGTGAAGTCAGCGATCAAGAACAACCCGATATCTTGATTATCGATTCGATTCAAGTCATGCATACCAGCAGCTCCGAATCGGCACCCGGCTCGGTTTCACAGGTGCGCGAATCAGCAAGCTACTTGACCCAATACGCCAAACGGCATAACGTTTCGATCTTCATGGTCGGCCATGTCACTAAAGACCAGTCACTCGCAGGTCCGATGACCTTAAGTCACATCGTCGACGCCCAAGTGGTTTTATCCTCGACCGATGACGCGCGTTTTCGCGTGTTACGCGCCGACAAAAACCGCTTTGGCAGCATTGGCGAATTGGGCTTTTTCTCGATGGAAAGTACCGGCTTAAAAGAAGTCAAAAATCCTTCGGCAATGTTCCTGTCCCGTTCGTCGGAATTATCCTCAGGAAGTGCCGTAACTGTGCTATGGGAAGGCACCCGGCCTCTGCTTGTCGAAATTCAGGCCTTAGTGACCGAAAGTCAATACGGCAATCCGAGACGACTGGCGGTCGGTTTCGATCAAAATCGGCTTGCCATGCTATTGGCAGTCTTGTCCCGTCATGGCGGCATATTTACCGCCAGTGACGAAATCTACGCGAACGTGGTCGGCGGTATCAAAGTGTCTGAAACCAGTTCAGATTTGGCGATTGTTTTAAGCGTTGTATCGAGCCTGAAAAACCGCGCCATCGCCCATGATGTCTTTTGTTTCGGTGAATTAGGCCTGAATGGCGAAATCCGCCCGGTCGCCAACGGCCATGCCCGGCTCAACGAAGCGGCCAAACACGGCTTCAAACGCGCGATCATTCCAAAAGCCAATGCCCCGAAAGATAAAATTGCCGGACTCGAAATTTTTGGGGTCAAAAATCTTGCAGAAGCGCTGCAAGCAAGTGACAATTTATAGAAAGCTTTTTGGCAATCAAAGGAATAGGGTTATCATGAGCAAGTTTTGAGCAACTATTTCTCGAACCCAAAAAGCCAGCAAAATACCCTAGCCATAATTATAAATTCAAAGACCAGAAGAGGAAATTTTGAACGTAGAACTATACCATGCTGTCGATAGAGAGCAATTAGCAAAAGATATTGACGCCATTCAAAAAGACATTCTGCGGGAAACCAGCATGAGTGATTTTGAACATTTACAGAAAATTGAACGCTGGGGCAAAATCTGCTCAGCGATCGGATACGGCACCGCCTGGATTGCCCCGAATCCAATTTCGGCCTACTTGATCAGCCAAGGCAACTTTACGCGTTGGACCACCATCGCCCACCACGTCTTACACCGTGGTTACGATAAAATCGAGGGCATCCCGCCTGAATATACCAGTAAAAAATTCGGTCGCGGCTGGCGTCGTTATCTGGATTGGATTGACTGGATGCATCCTAACGCCTGGGACAAAGAACATAATGACATTCATCATTATCATCTTGGCGAGGAAATTGACCCGGATCAGGTCGAATACAATATGGAAACCTTAAGAGGTTCAAACATTCCTCGCTGGGGACGTTATCTATTGTTAGGCGTTATGGCAGCGACCTGGAAGGTTTTTTATTACGCGCCCTCGACACTCACCGAAATGCGTGCATTAGAGGCCAAAAAAGCCGGCCGCCCCTGGGTCGAAACCACCCGCGCCGACAAATGGAATCCATTTAAGCCTGCAGGACGCGACTTATGGATAAGCTGTCTTCTCCCCTACAGCATTGTGCGTTTTGGTGTGATTCCACTGTTGTTTTTCCCCTTAGGCGCCGTCGCGATAACCAACGTGATTATCAATTCGTTAATCGCCGAAGTCATGACTAATCTGCATTCATTCCTGGTTATTGGCCCGAATCATACGGGCGACGATGTCTGCATGTTTAAAGAAAAAGCCTCCAGCAAAGGCGAATTCTATCTGCGCCAAATCGTCGGCTCGGTTAATTACCCCACTGGCACCAATTTACTCGACTTTTTACACGGCTGGCTGAATTACCAGATCGAACATCACTTATGGCCGGACATGGCCGCCAGCCAATACCAAAAAGTACAACCGAGAGTCAAAGCAGTCTGCGAGAAACATAATATTCCGTATATCCAGGAATCGGTATTTAAACGCTTGTGGAAAACACTGGATGTGATGGTCGGCAAGACCTCGATGCTGAAACCGGCATAATGCTGGTTTTATCCGATTATTAAAGCACTCGCCATTTATCGATTACCGCCATAGCGTCTGTTAAGGTATGAAGCGCATCATTCACCTAAGATTTATTCGAATGATGCGCGCATTATGTCAACAGCCGATAATCATATCTGCCTCGGGTTCAGAAATCAGGCGGAAAATTAAGTAATACACAATACCATGAGCCTCTACAAAAATAAGGCAATAAAGAAACCTGTCATTTGCCAACTTTAACCTAATAGGTTAATATAAATCTTACTAATTTTACTTGTGAATAAGGACGTTCCAATGAAAAAAAACACCCCGCATTCTAAGCTGGCAACCGTGAAAGCGTTGGTACAAGCCGAAAATGTACGTACCACCCAAAGTGCATTAATAGGAGCCGCGTCGCTTGGATTAAATTTTGACGACATGCTTGCCGTCATCATGAACTTAAGCCATGCGGATTTTTATAAAAGCATGACGACCCATGCGAATCATCAAATTTGGCAGGATGTTTAACGACCCAAAACCTCAGTGGGTGACATTTATTTAAAACTTACAGTTATTGATGACGTATTAATTGTATCTTTCAAGGAGCTATAACTATGCAATGTCCCTCATGTGCGGCAGCAGAGCTGATTCATGATACCCGCGACATCACTTACGCATATAAAGGCGAAACAACGATTATCCCGGCAGTCACCGGTGATTTTTGCCCGACCTGCAATGAATCTCTTTTTAGCGCTGAAGAATCTCGGCGAACCATGACGATGATGCTGGAATTCAACAAACAAGTTAATGCAGCAATTATCGATCCTGAATTTATTGTGAATGTGCGTAAAAAGCTCGGGCTAGACCAGCGCGAAGCAGCAGAAATTTTTGGTGGCGGCGTGAATGCGTTCTCACGTTACGAGAACGGTAAAACCAAACCGCCTTTAGCATTGGTAAAATTACTCAAGTTACTCAATAGACACCCTGACTTATTACCTGAAGTCAAAGCAGTATAATGAAGCGCAGCAAACGCGAATGATGCGCTTCATGATCTCGCAAGCCGAACAAATCAGCTAATTTCGTCTAGAATATACCCAATCACCTAAATATCCGCTTGATTCGAATTGGAATGTCAAAATCCCCAGGACAATTCCAACAGCCGATATTCATATCCGCTTCGGTTTCTGAAATCAGCGAGAAAAGTAAGTAATACTGTATGCCGTCCCTCGAAGTCCGCTCAACATTTAGATAATATTGTCCCATTCCATCTAACTGCACTTCACCTTGGTAAACGCTATTTATCACACCATAAATACCTATGCTGGCATAGCCTTGGGTTGCACCGGTATAGGAAAGCACAACTTTGTTATCCTTTTGATGAATCATCAGGTAATTTTTATTCTCACTAGATCTGTCATCCAGCCATACTCCGCCGAAATCTGGAATTTCTGCAAAGCTTGATCCTGACCCTAACAGCATCAGGATCAACAGTCCTCTTTTTAATACAGTCGCCATAAAATCCTCGCTTAAAAGATTTTGACTAATTTCTTGTGACCAGAGCTTTGCGTCCGAGTTACGTTGTCCATTGCTGTCCAACTAACGAACATTACATTTGGCGTAGATGCAGTATCTATACGTTCAATCGTTACGCTAGTTGTTGCACTCGTTGGAGCCGCTAACGCCGACAAGTTGCTATTGATAGCCGGATTACCGATATACGTCGTGCGCATCAGGTCAAGATCGGTTCCAAATTCAGCGGTATAGGCAAAGGTATTTAAATCAACCACAACCAATTGCGGATCGGTTTCAGCTCGAATCGATTGATGCACCGAAAAATAATGGTTAGCCAACAACTGTCCATCGAGCTCTTCCTGCCAAACGCCGGTCAGGTTTGTCTCTGCTAAAACCTGAACTTGAAAACCCAATAATCCTAACAATAGTAATTTACGCATAGTAGTCTGCAATAGAAGAAATAGAGTATATTTAGATTTATTACGAAGGTTTGTAAGGATAGCAGAAATGCTACGAAAATCCTTGATCGATTTCCGACATTAACTCAATGATTTACGGTAAGGTTTGACCTTTAATCTCCGTCATGCATTTAACCTTACGTGACGTAAAAAAAAACCTCAAGGCACAAACTCCACCTGCACATCTCTAAACGCCGCACGCCCTTGGCTATCGACGGCTCGCAACACATATTGCCCCGGATGCGTCGGCAGCCAAGCCAACACTTCTGACGCAGCGACTTTGCCTAAGAAACTTTTATTGGCAAACCAAAAAATCATGCCGCCAGCCGTGTTATTTGCTTTCAGCCCAATTGAATTGAGCTTGCCAATTCTAAGCGTATAAATGCCCACCTTCGATGGCGAAATAATCTGCGGACCTTCGCTGCTAAGAGCCCCTACCTCATAACAACCTGGCAAACTAGGCGGCATTCTTCGCGGAAGACCGGCATCCTGAAATAGTTTAAACATATCGCTCGACCAGAACTCATAGACTTCACGTCGGCTATTGGGCGTTCCAGGACAGACCACAGCGCCATGTTCATTATCGAAATAAACGGCGCGGTGGAGATTACTCATCTTGATCGGCGATTTACCCGGAATGAACCAACTGGGCACCCGCGTCGGGCACTCAGGATTCGGCAATTCGCCACTTGCCGCGCATACCTCGATCTGCACCGCATGAGGCGGCGTATGGGCCAGCAAATCAGCATCCAACCCTTTAAGCAGTTGCCTGTTACGCAGCGCATCGACAATATTAAAAAATAACGGTGCCGCACTCTGGATGCCAATAAAGGCGGTATTGCCCCGATTATCGAAATTGCCGAGCCAGACTACCAACACGTAATGTCCGATACTGCCGACCGACCAAGCATCCTTGAAGCCCCAGGATGTGCCGGTTTTCCAAGCAACTCGGGGTACTGCCGGGCGCTTGCTGTCCGGGCGCAGATTAGCACTCAACATATCCAGGGCGATATAAGCCGCCTCGGGACTTAATAAGGTCAACCCTTTCTCCTCGGCAGTTTTGGGTTCTTCAAGATAGCGTAAGCTTTTTAACTGGCCTTGATTGTTAAGCAAGGCGTACAGCTCTGCAAGCTCTTCCATAGTGACTTCACAACCACCCAGCGCAATTGAAAGCCCATAATGATTTTCGCTTGCTAGGCCTGAAATACCGGCTTGCTGTAAAAATTCATAGAGATTGGGTTTGGCTAATTTCGCAGCAATGGTGATCGCCGGAATATTACGCGAACGAATCAGGGCGTCTTGAGCGGTCACCGGCCCCAAAAATCTGCCGTCAAAATTTTCCGGACTAAAGGCCCCGAACGCCTTGGGCAGATCGGGCAATACCGTATGTGGATGCAGTAAGCCTTGATCCAATCCCAAAGCATAGACAAAGGGCTTCAGAGTTGATCCCGGCGAGCGTTTGGCTTGAAGGCCATTAACTTGCCCCGAAATATGCTTATCCCAAAAATTGGCCGAACCGACCGCGGCCGTTACCTGCATGGTCGAGGTATCCACCAGTAGGGCTGAGGCATTGCGAATCCCGGTATTTCGATTCAATAACATATATTGATCGATCAATTGCTTAAGCGCATTTTGTGCGCCCAAATGAATGCTAGTCTGCAGATGTTGTCGATTCGGATAGTGCTGGAGTAGCCACGTCGTCAAATGCGGCGCCATAAACGGCTGCTGCTGTTTGGTATAAATTTTGATCGGCAACGCAAACTCACCGGCAAAATGCTCGGCTTCAGGAAATTGAGTCCGCCAACGCCGCCACAGTCGTTGTCGTGCTTCAAACAATGCTGGAGGTAATTGATAGCTTCGCTCGCGAGTCGGGTTACGTCGCTTTGGATTTTGCGGAATCACTGCCAGCGTGATGGCTTCAGGTAAGCTGAGTTGACTCACCGGTTTATGAAAATAAATCAGGCTCGCAGCCCCTGTTCCCGCAATATTACCGCCATAGGGGGCAATGTTTAGGTAAGTTTCGAGAATCTCCTGCTTGGAATAGCGCAATTCCAACCAGATGGCAGCCAGCATTTGCCAAAACTTTCCCGATAACTTGCGACTTTCAATCCGATAGCGCTGACGCGCCACTTGCATGGTAATCGTCGACGCACCCTGCCTAGCACCTTTGAGATAGGTAATCCAGACCGATCGCATCAAAGCAATCGGATTAATGCCGGGATGCTGATAAAACCACTGGTCCTCATAGAGTAGCGTCGCTTTGATTAAATTTTCCGGAATTTGCGCTAACGGAACCCACAGGCGAAATTGCTGATCGGCAGCCAAGGTCAAACGAAGCAACTCATGGTTGCGCGCATAAATGGCGGTGGATTTTGGATAATAACTGGATAACAGGGGCTTAGGCAAAATATCCAGCACCAATAGCATAAGCAACAACAAGCAAAAACTTGCTACTCTTAAGCGATTGCGCCGATTTAAGTGTGGGACCCAAGAAACAATTTGCTGATAAAACAGGCCGGGTAAGCCTTGCGACACGCCTGACTTACCCGATGTGAATTTATGCTTAAAATTACCACTCATTTCGCTGACAGCATGACTGCTGCAACACTCTCAATTTAAAGCTTGCTGGTCAATTTCAGATATTTTTGAAACAAACTATCTTTATCTTCGACGTGAGCAGAGTCCTTGCTGATGCAATCCACCGGACAAACTTCCATGCACTGCGGAGTGTCATGATGCCCGACGCATTCAGTACACAAGCTCGGATTGATTACATAAATATCTTCGCCCTGAGAAATGGCCGCATTCGGACATTCGGGCTCACATACATCACAATTAATACATTCTTCTTCAATAATAAGCGCCATTGCTAATCCCTGGTAAATTTTGCAATTAAATGTTGCCGCACGATTTCCGGGACAAAAATGCCGACATCTCCTTTGAGACTCGCAATCTCCCTGATCATGCTGGATGAAATAAATTCATATTGTTCGGCAGGCGTCATGAACACCGTTTCCAAATCGGGAGACAAGCGCCGATTCATACCCGCCAATTGAAATTCATATTCAAAATCGGATACCGCACGCAGTCCCCGTAAAATAACATTAGCCCCTTGCGCTTTTGCGAAGTCGACTAATAAATTATCAAAGCCCTGAACCCGCACATTGCTGAATCCTGAGGTTACTGACTGCACCAGCGCCACGCGTTCAGCTAATGAAAATAATGGCGTCTTCCCCCTATTTTCGGCTACCGCAACGATAATCTCCGAATAAATCTTGGCCGCCCTGGAAATCAAATCCAAATGCCCATTAGTCATCGGATCGAAGGTACCGGGATAGATCACGACAATTTTCATAAACTATTTAATACCACAGGATAAAAAAAAGGCAATTTTATACTAGAAAACCGGATAGAGGGGGTTTATTGCCGGAGACTCATGAAACAAAAGCAGGACAATTAAGACCTGTAAGGCTAATCAAGCTGATTTTATGTTCATGATATTGAACAGGTATCTTGTCAAGATCGACAAGATACCTGAAAGAAAAACAAGCTGCGAAAATTAACGCAAATTAAGCACCAAAGTCACTAATACCCAGGCCAGACCACCGGCGGCCGGAATTGTCAAAACCCAAGCCCAGATAATGCGCTCAATCACCGTGAGTCTCAGCGCGTGCGGATTTTTAGCAAAACCTACGCCCATGATCGCCGTTGAAATACTGTGCGTCGTGGAAACCGGCATTCCAAAATGCGCGGCGATAAGCAAAATGGTCGCGGAACTCGTTTCAGCTGCAAAGCCATTGATCGGATGGAGTTTGACCATCTTATGTCCCAAGGTTTTGATGATGCGCCACCCGCCGACAGCCGTACCCATCGCCATGACTAGAGCGCAAGTAAACACGATCCAGACATCAATGTCTTTTTCACCCCCATCGGGACGCAAAAAATCCGCCCACGCCGGTAAATCATTGAGGGCGCCACTGCTATTCGCACCAAAAATCGCCAGGGCGATAATCCCCATGGTTTTTTGAGCATCGTTACTGCCGTGCGCAAATCCCATGTAACCGGCAGAAAGCAATTGCGCCTTACCGAAAAAAACATTAACCCACTTCGGACGCACCATTCGAGCCACTGAACCACCAAGAGAATTGAGACCGCTGATCACCGCCATCAAGGTCCCCATGATCAGGACACCTAAAGTGAAACCTGCAACCGGTGAACTCACCATCGGAATAACCACTTTCCAAAGCAAGCCTTTATTCTCACTCCATACTGCCGCCGTTTTGGACCAGATCAACACATCAAAATTGTTATGACCTGCAGCCACTGCTGCACCGCATAATCCACCGATCAGCGCGTGACTTGAAGAAGAGGGTAAACCCAAAGCCCAAGTAATCAAATTCCAGACAATCGCCCCAGTCAAGGCACAGATTAGAATTTCCGAACTGATATTGACCAATCCAGTATCGACAAGTCCGGATGAGATAGTTTTCGCAACGGCGGTTCCTGAGAATGCCCCGAATAGATTGGTGACAGCCGCCAAAATTACAGCTTGGGTAACTCGCAAAAAATATCCCCCTCTAATTTTCATCAGAGCGTCACTATAACTGATGTATCCTACGGGGATAATTTTACCTATCAAAACCGAAATGATCAGCTTATCAAAAAAACACATCACTACGATTAAAGATGCTGCGAAA
>CANNKG010000155.1 GCA_947505105.1 Methylococcaceae bacterium
ACTCAGTCAATTTTGTTTTGTCGAGTACTTATAAATACCCCGTTCGTCCTGAGCTTGTCGAAGGATTTGCGGTTCATGGTTCGACAAGCTCACCACGAACGGTTTTTTTTGAACTACACCCGCCATAATTAAATTGACTGAGTACTAGGCTACTATGCAAAATAAAATCTCAGGGGAATGAAAAACTGTGTTTTTCATTCTCTTTTTTATGGACCAACTTTTGCTTTAAAAACTAGAGAGTATAAATTAATGGAGAGTCATTATGGATCGTAGTTTATATATAGCAATGAGTGGCGCCAAGCAGACCTTAGTCGCGCAAACCGCTAACGCCAATAATTTGGCTAATACCCAGACCGTTGGCTTTAAGTCGGATTTCGAGCAATTTCGCAGTATGCCGGTGTTTGGACCTGGCTATCCTACGCGCGTCTATACGATGACCGAACGCCCGGCGACCGACTTTGCCCAAGGACCCATGCAGACCACGGATAATCCCTACAATATCGCCATTAAGGGGGAAGGCTGGCTGGCTGTGCAAGATGGTAAGGGTGAGGAGGCATATACGCGTGCCGGAGAGTTGAAAGTCACCACGACCGGCCAATTACAAACCGGCGATGGCTTGCCGATTATCGGTAACAATGGCCCCATTACCTTGCCGCCCTATGAAAAATTAGTGATTGGTGTAGATGGGACCGTCAATATTATTCCGACGGGGGGGAATCCCACTACAGTTGCGGCAATAGATCGAATAAAACTGGTCAATCCGCCGATTCAAGATATTGAAAAGAAAAATGATGGTTTGATGCACTTAAAACCGCCGCCACCGGGCCAACCTCCGGCAGGGCCACTTGCCCCTGACGCCAATGTTCAGGTAATCCAGGGCGTATTGGAAGGCAGCAATGTCGGCGCGGTGTCGGCTATGGTCGAAATGATTGAATTAGCACGCAATTTCGAGTTACAAACTAAAGTGATGAAAACCGTTAACGAAGATTCCGCCGCCAGCGCTAAATTAATGCAGTTGGCATAATATATGCTTTACTCCTGATAAGACAATAAATCGTCACTTATCAGGAGTGTGTCATGACAGAAAGAGCATTATGGGTCGCTAAGACCGGTTTAGATGCCCAGCAAACGCGAATGGCGGTTATCTCGAATAACCTTGCCAACGTCAATACCACCGGTTACAAAAAATCCAGAGCCGTTTTCGAAGATCTCCTCTATCAGAATGTTCGGCAAGTAGGTGCGCAATCGACTCAAAATACCCAATTGCCTAGCGGTCTTCAACTTGGCACCGGGGTCAAAACTGTCGCCACCGAAAAACTGCATACCCAAGGCAATATTCAACAAACCGAAAATTCGTTAGATGTGGCGATCAGCGGACGCGGTTTTCTGCAAATCCTGATGCCGAATGGCGATATCAACTATACCCGCGATGGTTCATTCCGGCTCGATTCAACGGGCCAAATTGTTACCGCCAGTGGTTTTACGTTAGAACCTGCTATTACAGTTCCCCAAGATGCGATGCCGGGCAGTTTGACGATTGGACGTGACGGAACCGTAACGGTCTTGCAACCGGGCAGCCCAACCCCTCAACAAATTGGTCAGATACAAACCGCCGATTTCGTCAACGCCACTGGCTTGGAGCCGATTGGTGAAAACTTGTTTCGGGAATCGAATGCGAGTGGGCCGCCGATCTTGGGTACGCCGGGTGAACTCGAATTCGGCACCTTGAATCAGGGATCTTTGGAAACGTCTAACGTCAATGTCGTAGAAGAATTAGTCAATATGATCGAAACGCAGCGAGCTTATGAAATGAATTCGAAGGCAATTTCGACGACCGATCAGATGTTAAGTTACGTCACACAGCAGTTATAAATAATAGGAAGTGGGTTATGAACTTCAACAGATTAGTAGTCGTAAGTTTAGGTGTTTTGATACTGGCCGGATGTGAGAATATTCCGGAACGCGATCCAGCATTTGCACCGGTAGAGCCTGCCAATTTGCGGCCTCCGGTTTCCAACAGCGGCGCTATTTATCAGGCCGGTTACGATATGCGCCTGTTTGAGGATCAAAGTGCGCGTCGGGTCGGCGATATTTTGACGGTCAGATTACAAGAAATCACTCGGGCTCAAAAAAATGCCGACTTAGATACTTCTAAAGAAACCAAAATTAAAGGCGAAGTGCCATCTATGATGGGGATGAGTGCCGCTGCGATCGGGAGTCTTGCGACCGAAGCGTCCTTAAAAGATGAATTTAAAGGCGCGGGAAATGCCAATCAAAGCAACAGCTTAGTCGGTGATATCACCGTGACCGTCGTCGATGTATTGCCGAATGGTAATTTGAAAATTCGCGGCGAAAAACGGGTGACGCTGAATCGTGGTAGTGAATACATACGATTATCTGGCTTGGTTCGCCCTTTCGACATTGATGCTTCCAACTCGGTACTTTCCAGTAAGGTCGCCGATGCGACGATTCAATATACTGGCGATGGCGCAGTTGCTGATGCTAGTAAAGTGGGTTGGTTCAATCGAATTTTGCTGAGCCCCTTATTTCCGTTTTAAGCGAGTATAGCCATGAACATTGCACAACACATTATTTTAGTTTCGCTCTTAGCTGCTCAGAGTTTGGCACCGGTCTATGCGGAACGCATCAAAGATATGGCCGGTATTGCCGGTGTTCGAAGCAATCAGCTGGTTGGCTACGGTCTGGTGGTCGGTTTGGATAAATCCGGTGATAAGACCAAGTTTACCGGACAAGCCGAACGCAGCATGTTGGCCAAAATGGGCATTTTATTGCCACCCGGTACCGATCCTAAAGCTAAAAATATCGCAGCAGTTGCGATTAATGCTGACTTACCCGCTTTTTCTAAACCCGGTCAAACCATTGATGTCACGGTTTCCTCAATCGGTGATGCCAAAAGCCTGCGCGGCGGAACTTTATTGATGAGTCCATTGAAAGGGGCTGATGGTAATGTTTATGCGATTGCCCAGGGTAATTTGGTGGTTGGTGGCTTAAGTGCCTCAGGACAGGATGGTTCAAAAATTACCATTAACAATCCTAGCGTTGGCCGTATTCCAAATGGCGCAACGGTTGAACGCAGTGTACCGTCACCTTTTGATCAAGGGGATTCGTTGGTATTTAATTTGCGTGATGCTGATTTTACGACGGCAAGTCGTATGGCTGAAACGATTAATAAACAGTTGGGACCCAATACCGCTCGGGCTTTGGACGCCTCATCGATTAGAGTGACTGCCCCGCGTGATCCATCGCAACGTGTCAGCTTTGCGTCAGTTGTCGAAAATATGACGCTTGATCCTGATGATGCCCCGGCAAAAATCATCGTAAATTCTCGCTCTGGAACGGTGGTAATTAACGGTAAGGTTGCTGTAAAGCCGGCGGCAGTGTCACACGGTAGTTTGACGGTAACGATTAATGAAGACCCTCAAGTTAGTCAACCGGGTGCTTTATCCGGTCCAGGAGCAAAAACGACGGTGACGCCCAAATCTGAGATTAAAGTTGAGGAAGGCAATAATCATATGTTCGTATTTAACCCTGGCGTGTCATTGGATGAAATTGTGAAAGCAGTGAATAACGTAGGGGCAGGGCCGAGTGATTTAGTTGCCATTTTGGAAGCGTTGAAGTCGGCAGGCGCCTTACGTGCAGAGCTGATTATTATTTAGTCGCTCCTGGTATGAATGCAGATTTTTTGAGAGTGGTGTGCGATGTTAAATGTCAATAATGCAGATGTCTATACCGATATCAATGGTTTAGCTAATCTAAAAAGCGCCGCCCGGGAAAATTCTCCTGAAGCGATCAAACAAGCTGCTAAACAATTTGAATCGTTGTTTTTGAATATGATTATGAAAAGTATGCGCGAAGCGAAATTGGGCGACGGCATTATGGATAACGAACAAAGCAAATTCTTTCAAGAAATGTACGATCAGCAAATGGCCTTGAATTTAGCAGGTAATCCGGGGGTTGGTCTGGCGGATTTAATTGCCAAACAATTAAGTCCAGCGCAGCAGAACACCCATGAGAAACGTGATCTTGAAGACTATTTTGAGAGTTCGATCTCAACGATAAACAATGAACTACAACCGATGACGGTGTTACCTAAGGCGAAGCTTGCAGAGCCAGTCACCAGCAACGCCCTAGGTGTGCAAACATTTGCCGTTGAACCACGGGCTAAATTGGATTTTGAAGCATTACCCTTAGAAACCGAGAACTCTTCAGTGATTAAATCCAAACAACATTTTGTTGAAAAATTGTTGCCGCTCGCTAAACAAGCGGCAAATGAATTGGGCGTCGATCCTAAAATGCTCTTGGCTCAGGCGGCCTTAGAAACCGGTTGGGGCAATTCGGTCATTAGCAATCGTGACGGTAGCAGCAGTCATAATCTCTTTAATATTAAAGCCGGAAGCGCTTGGGCGGGAAAACAGGCCAAAGTGTCGACGCTTGAGTTTGATCAAGGCATTCCCAAAAAAACTATGGCCGGCTTTCGTGCCTATGAGTCTTATCGGGAAAGTTTTAATGATTATGTGAAATTCCTCAAAGAAAATCCGCGTTACAACGATGCATTAAAACAGGTTGCAAATCCTGCCCGCTATATCCGCGAATTACAGGAAGCAGGTTATGCCACCGATCCGCAATATGCTAGAAAAGTGCTGTCGATTTATCATGGCGATCATTTAACACCGGAATCTTCCGAACAGTTACTCGCAATGCAACAAGGTTAATTTTTAAAGGAGTACGATCATGTCAGGTGGACTTTTAGGAACAGCAGTTTCAGGACTCATGGCCTTTCAACGGTCGCTTGAAACAACCAGCCATAACATCTCCAATGTTAATACTGATGGTTATAGTCGGCAACGCGTTGAGTCTGCAACCCGTCCTGCTCAATTCACAGGTGGGACTTATTTGGGGCAGGGCGTCGATGTTAAGAATATTACCCGAAGCTATGATCAATTCTTAAGCAACCAGTTGCGTTCAAGCCAGTCGGCTTTTAGCGAAGTCGAAAAATACCAAAAACTGGCTACCCAAGTCGATAATCTGATGGCCGATCCTGCCACCGGTATGTCACCGGCCCTTAAGGAATTTTTTAACGCCGTGCATTCAGCATCCGATGATCCGTCCTCAATCCCTGCAAGACAGGTTATGTTGTCGCAAACCGAGATTTTGAATTCACGTTTTAATACCATGAATAGTCGCTTTGAATCGTTACGTACCGAAGTGAATAAAGACATGAGCGGTATGATCGATAACATCAATACCTACGCGGCTACTCTTGCCAATTTGAATAGTCGAATAGCCATTGATATGGCCCGTTCGACCGGCAATCAGCTACCCAATGATCTGCTTGATCAACGTGATTTATTACTCAGTAAATTATCCGAACTGGTCGATGTCGCGATCATTCCTAAGGATGATGGTATGGTGAATGTATTTATTGGGCAGGGACAGGCGTTAGTTCTGGATAAGAACAATACGCCTCTGGTGTTACAGAATAATAGCTTGGATCCGAATAAAATGGAGATCGCGATTAAAACTCCCACCGGAGGTACCCAAGTGATAACCGATCAAATGTCTGGCGGGCAGTTAACCGGTGCATTGAAATTTAGGAATGAAATTCTCGATCCAGCGCAACAAAAACTTGGTAGCGTCGCGGCAGGTCTTGCAATGGAATTTAATGCCGTGCATGCCAAGGGTTTCGATTTGGACGGCAATGGCGATCCGCTTGATCAAAAAGGTGCGCTTGGTGTATTAGGCAACGATTATTTCAAATTTATCGGCACTCAAATTCCGATTTCAGCTTCGGCCAAAAATACCGGCAATTTAACGGTTTCTGCAACCTTTAACGATACCAATATAAATCCGACTGGTGCCAGTGCCGCTGATCTGGATGTCAGTGATTATTTATTGCAGTTTGATGGTACCAATTACAGTCTGGTGCGCGTTAATGATCAAAAGAAGATTGATCTGCAAGTACAGGCAATTACCAGCCCACCTGATCCAGTGCAAGTGCCAGCCACCAATGTTCGCCTAGTTCCAGTAAATCCTGCCGTTAAACTACCGGGAATTGATCTCAAAATCGATAGCGCGACCTTGCCTTTAGCAGGTGACGAGTTTTTAATTCGTCCGACTTATTCAGCCGCAGCCAAAATTACCAATAATCTTACCGATCCTCGGCAAATTGCGCTGGCGACTAATCAAGCCACCGATAGCGCCGGTAATGTTTATTACGTAAATGGGCCAATGGCTGGGGATAATCGCAATGCCTTAAGCATGATGAGCATCGAAAGTAAATCGGTCATGATGGGTAACACCTCGACGTTTCAGGATACTTACGGACAGATCGTGTCTGCTATCGGCACATTAACACATTCAGCGAATATCAGCGCGGCAGCGCAAGAAGCTTTATTGAATAACACCAAGGAAGCGTCCCAAAGTTTGGTGGGGGTGAATCTGGATGAAGAGGCGGCTAACCTGATTAAATATCAACAAGCCTATCAGGCCGCTGCGCAAGTGATTTCAGTTGCCAATACCTTATTCGATAACTTGCTTAATGCAGCACGATAATTTATATCATGGCAATCGATACCTGAATATTCAGTTAGTGATTATTAGGGCTTAAACAAGTGTATGGAAGTGAATGATCGATTATCAAAACCTGTCGATCAAACATGGGGCAAGCTAATCATTGATTAGATTTCGTAATTGCGTCCGTAAAAAATTTCCCGCATTTCATTAAACAATTGGTCTTCGATATCTTCTTTTTGTCCGGTCGATAAATTATCTTCTTTTTCAAATAAATAATTTTCCAGTTCGGTTTCTTTAAGCATCATTTTGGTGTGGAATATATTTTCCTGATAGACATTAACATCAATGCTTTGATAATTGTCTAGGGTGTTGCGAGCAATATAGTTTTGTATTGAAGTGATTTTATGATCGATGTAGTGCTTTTTACCTTCTACATCACGCGTAAAGCCGCGGATTTTATAATCCATGATCACAATATCCGATTCAAAACTATGAATGAGATAGTTCAGGGCTTTCAGCGGTGAAATCTGGCCACAGGTTGAAACATCGATATCGGCTCTGAAGGTGCTAATACCATTGTCAGGATGGCTTTCGGGATAGGTATGGACTGTAATATGGCTTTTATCTAAATGGGCCAGAACGGTTTCGGGAAGGGGGCCGGGAGTTTCACCGTACATGTCGGGCGGAATATGATCACCTTCGGAGATCAGCATTGTTACGCTGGCCCCCTGGGGCTCATAATCCTGATGCGCAATATTTAAAATTTGCGCACCAATGATTTCAGCGACATCTTTAAGAATTTGAGTTAGGCGCGCTGCATTATAGGCTTCGTCAATATATTCTATATAAGCTTGTTGTTTATCTGCCGGGGCATAACATATGTCGTAAATGTTGAAGCTCAAGGATTTAGTTAAATTATTAAAGCCTTGCAGCTGCAACTTTTTCAACGGTTTAACCTCGTTCAAGGTTTTTAAACCTCAACTATTTCAAAGTCGTGGCTAATGTTGACAACTTTTCCAAGCATAATTGAGGCAGAACAATATTTTTCTGCGGATAAATTAATAGCTCTTTCAACTACGGCTTCTTTAAGATTTCGTCCACTGACGACAAAATGTAAATGAATTTTTGTAAACACTGCCGGGATAGCGTCGGCACGTTCAGCTGTCAATTCAACCACACAATCCGACACATCATTTCGACCTTTTAATAAAATATCAATGACGTCAAATGATGAACAACCACCCACACCAAGTAACAACATTTCCATCGGACGAACCCCCATATTGCGACCGCCATGATCGCTGGGGCCATCCATCACAACGGTATGACCACTTCCTGACTCGCCCACGAACATGCGACCCTCTACCCATCTTACTTTTGCTTCCATTAAAACACTCTGCGAATTTAAAGGTGTCATAGAGTATCATAGAAAAGTAAAATTCGCAGTCATGTGCTTTTGATTTTTAGAGTACAATTCAGGATTATATTAATTTATTGTATAGGTTGGATATCTGTTCTCATGTTACCAAACACCCCAGACAGCCCGCGAAACCAAGCGATAGAAGAATTTTTAAAACTCTGTCATATTAAGACCTATCCGGCTAAATGTAATATCGTCAAGCCAGGTGATATTGGTGATCGTCTTTATTACATTATAAGCGGCGCTGTCAGCGTTTCTTTTAAACATCAACAGGGGCATGAACTGGTCCTTGCTTATTTACATAAAGGCGATTTTATCGGTGAACTGGGGGTTTTCAAACCAGTGGAAATCCGCTCAGTCAGCATCGATACGCGAAGTCGTTCGCAAGTTGCGGAAATTCCTTATAGTGACTTTAAGCGGTCGCTAAAACAGGAGCTAAGTTGCCATGCCGCTGAACTACTCTATTTATTGTCTGAGCAACTGTCTTCGCGGCTATTAATTACGGGGCGTAAGTATGGCGATTTGGCCTTTATGGATGTCGAAGGGCGAATTGCGCGTACTTTATTGGATTTATGTAATGAGCCCGAGGCCATGACCCATCCGGAAGGAACTCAGCTTTATATTTCACGGCAGGAAATCAGTCGGATTGTCGGTTGTTCGAGAGAAATGGCGGGTCGTGTATTAAAAGAGCTTGAAGATAAAAAATTGATTCGCGCTCATGGCAAAACTATCGTGGTCTTTAGACCCCATTCAGCTTAGGGTCCTTCGATACGAAACTCCTGTCCTTCGAAGCTTAACACTAGGCTGTTAGTCAATATATCCTTTAGTACCAGCGAATCTTTAATACGCTGACCTATCTTGTATTTCATCATATCAATAATCACAAAGCGCGCAGACGGGTTTTGATCAAATGCCAGAACATTGATGGTCAATGGGGGAATTTTGGTCTGCAGATCGTTGCCTAATTCGCTTAGCCACGGAATAGTTGAGTCAGCCTGGATAATTTTGGGTTCTGGGTTTATCGATGCTATGGGGGTGGGTGCGAGCGTATTATCTTTAATCAGTTCTTCGGCAGCTTTTTTTACCGCAACAGCTTCTATCGGTAGATCAGTTTTTGGTTGGGTTGGACTTGATTTATTAGACGGTGCTGCTGATTCTGTTTCCCGATTCGATGGCGGATTTATTTTGTTTTCTGCTGTTTGAATATCGCTTACTTGGGTTTTAGGCTTTTGAGCCAAATCGAGTAGTTCGGAAATTGATGTGGTGTCATTCAAAGCTTTGACTGGCGAAAGTTGAAGATTGTTTGACTTAACGGTGTCTGATGGGTTTTTGGGTATTTCTGGTCTAGAGACTGGACTCGCAGAAGGCGGGTTAGAAGCAACCATGTCTGTGTACATAGGTAATCGGTAAAACAGGTAGCCTAAGGCTGCTAAGTTGACTAAGAGAAACAGTGGAATAAAACGAAAAAATCTACGCTGCGGGGGATTCGTTTCGTTCGAATGCTTAACTGGCAAGGGAGATTCAGATTTTAGCGCGTTTCGTTCTTGTTCGGATTTACGCAGTGCATTTAGTATATAAGACATACTCAGTCACTTATGGTTAATTGTGGGTATTGGGCAGCTTGAAACTGATTTTGCAAGAGGATAAAGGTTCGCGCACCTAAAATTCCGTCGGCGATGACATCATGTTGTTGTTGAAAAAGCGTGACTTTTTCCACCAAGGCCTTGTCAAAAAGATCCCGATTATCGACTCGCAAATCTTCCGGGGTGAGTTGAGTTCGAAGCCATGACACGACCGGTGCTTTTTGATAGGGCATCAGGGTCGGAGGGTTCGATTCAGGTGGTTGCCATAGCACTAAAAAGTAACCGTTCCAATAGCGTAATAATTCAATCAGCGTGACTTCCTGTTCGGCATTGTCATACAGGACAGCGTTTTTACCGCGTAACGCGGTCAATACGACAAATTTTTTCTGTTTAAGCGGATTTTCAAGCTCCAGAATCGTCGGTCGCTTGAGCGCCAGCACGTCCTTTAATTGTCCTTTGTCCAGGAAGCAATGCACACCATAGCCTAGCAGATTGTTACAATCGGGTATTACACTCTCCGGAGCCTGCGCATGAGTGTAGCGGAGCGCATCGCCTAATGCATCGGAAAAAGTATGGCCTGTTTGCAGGAATAGATTATTAAGGCTGATTGTGGGAGTTGGCGTGGATTTTTCCAGTTGCGGGCTGGGAATGGCTGGATTCAGATCAATGCCTTTAAACTGATTGAATCCGATCAACACTAGTACCGAACCAATCAGTAGTCCAGTCATAAGTGGATAAGGTCTTACTTTGACGTTAGGGGGGGTCATCAACATTTCTTCCGCCGCCTGTTCAATCATTTTTGGCGTTATCTGTTTGAAGCCGAGCGTGTAAGCGCCTAATAAAGCCCGATCACACAGTTTGTTGATCAATCTGGGAATGCCCTTCGAAAATTTATAGATTTTTTTAATAGCTCCTGCTTTGAACAGGGTTGAATTGCCGCCACAATGACTTAAACGAAATTGAATGTAGCGAACGGTTTCTGTTTCATTCAGGGCTTGCAGATGATAACGGGCGGTGATGCGCTGATTTAATTGACGGAGTGCTGGGCTTTTCAATAATTCCTGTAATTCAGGTTGGCCGACTAGAATGATTTGCAATAATTTTTCTTGGCTGGTTTCAAGATTGGTCAATAAACGAATCTGTTCCAGCACCTCCAGGCTCAGGTTTTGCGCTTCATCAATCATCACTACGGCTTTGCGTCCCTTGGCGTGGGACTCCAGCAGATACTTGTTAAGTAGATCGACAAGGTATTTTAGAGAGTGTCGTTCGGGTAAATAACTGATCGCGAGTTCATCGCAAATACTCGCCAGTAATTCCAAGGCATCCAGGCGCGGGTTTAAAATAAATGCCAAGTCGACCGAATCGGGTAATTGTTGAAGCAGGCATTGGCATAATAAAGTTTTGCCAGTACCGACTTCGCCGGTTAACACGACAAAGCCGCCGCCCACTTCGATACCATACTGCAGATGCGCCAAACCTTCCTGATGCCAGATGCTTTTATATAAAAAGGCTGGGTCAGGTGAAATCGAGAACGGACGTGCGCTTAAATTAAAGTATTGAGTGTACAAATGAGTGCGTTAATGCTGACTGAGTCAATAAAAATAGCATTATAAAGGGGATTTTATGAATGCAGTAGAAAAGCACAGGCTTTCAGCAATTCTCAATTTGGACAGTCCGGCGTCGGGAAGGGGGTAATTGCACTTGTTACGCTGTAGAGATTTTCAGTATCTTCCAGATATCAGCCCGGATCTTCAGAGCCTTAGGGCGGAACCGGATTTTTCGGGTTCCGCCATACTGCGCAGATTGAGCCAGAATATGCTGTCAAAAAACTTTGATGATTTGTAACTATTCAGCGTAATTCAAAACCGTAACGGTCGTCCGAACACTTACAACATAAAATCAGGCATTTTTCCGTCGAATAGAAGTTCAAGAGCCGTTGTGGCAGAAACATTATTTTTTCGGCAAGTAGACAAATAACTGCGCACGC
>CANNKG010000156.1 GCA_947505105.1 Methylococcaceae bacterium
TCTATTGCCAAGATATTGGGGGTGTCCAGAACTACGCTGCAACATTTTATCAATTCCAGAAACCTAACCGGATAACCAGTAGTCTGGCATGTTAATGAAAATTGATTATCCTATTGCCCTTTGGCGAAGGAATCGTTGCGGAGACCCTAAAACGTTGTTAGCGCCGACTTTATTAACTGCACATCATGAATTACAAGCGTTTAAATCAGGCGAAGAGTCATTAGATTCTTGGTTACAGGATCGTGCTTTAGATAACATAAAATCCGGCGCCAGTAGAACTTATGTCATTTGTCGATCAGATTCGTTGACTGTAATTGGCTACTATGCAATTTGTATGGGACAGATTTTGAATCGGGATGTAATTGGTTCTATGCGTAGAAATATGCCGCAACACATTCCAGCAGTCATGCTTGGACGATTGGCAATTGATAAAAAATGGCAAGGTAAAGGGTTGGGGAAGGCATTACTTTATGATGCTGTGCAACGATCTACTCGTGCAGCACAAGAAGTCTCAGCGCGTCTTTTAATTGTTCATGCTATTTCTAGCGATGCAGAAGCGTTTTATGGTCATCATGGGTTTATACGCTTACCTCTTGAAACTCCAACGTATGCGCTAGATTTGGTCAAGTTTGCATGTCTTTAAAAAAAGCGTAAATTTTAGCAATTACTTTGTAAAAGTATTTGGTAGTTAACTTGGTTATTGCTCGCTAGACAATTTCTGACTATAAAGTCATCAAGTTGAGATGATTTCATAAAAAAATGTAACGATTGTGCTGTGACATGTAAATTCTTTTTTACTGTTTGATTAAGTTGTACGATATTGTTCATGAGATTTCTCCTGAAATACGTTCTACTAGCTTATAGATTACACATTAATCATTTTGAAATCTGTGCGATATTCACATTCTATTGCTAAAAATACAGCTTAATTGGAGTGAAACTCAATGTATTGTCCACAATGCAACTCAGAAATGTGCTCGGGTTATTTTTCAGCTAACTCGCCATTAAACTGGATAGATCATTAAAAATTAGATTCTTACGTATTCAAGAGTGATGATTTGGCGAAATCTGGATTCAAAAGCATATTCCCATGGAAGGGATATTATTTTCAGGCTTTCAATTGTTTTACATGCAAGCTTGTCTTTGTAGATTATTCAAAAAAGTATGACAGAAACACAATTTAATCTATGCGTATTCAGCGTAGTATTCAAGAAGAACTGGATCAATCAACTCAAGAGTTACAAGAAAAAGATGCTGAGATTGAACGTCTCAAAGCCTTATTAAATCAACAGTCACATTAAAATTAATTTGTCTTAGCTATAGAATAGTAATCGGTAATAGGACTATGATAGTTTTTTGAGTTCGTGTGTTGGGGGGTATTATGGAACAGGCAGGTCTTATTCATTTTATGGAATTGTTGAACGAACAGTTTATGGCGACAAAGGGTTATGGCTCTGGCGCCTTTTTATCAATGTCGGCAGTGACGATGCTTTACCACCAAGTGACTACTCAAAAGTGTTCAGAACAAGAGGAGAAACTGTTTATTAAACGGATCGTTAATCACTCGTAGTTAAATAGGTGAGCCTAGAGCTCAAAGTCGTCATACGTTTGCAGCACTTCTTCGCGGGTAATCCCGAGATAGCGTAACGTTGAACTCGTGTTGCTATGATTGAGCACTTTGGCAATCTTCTCAATCGGGACGTGATTTTCATACAACGCTTTACCGCGAGATTTCCGCATTGAGTGTGTGTTGATCGTAAGTCCTAGTCGCTCACCGACTTCACTGAACACGCGACCGACAGAGACACGACTAATCGGTTTGTCTTTGGCACGATTGCTATGCACTTGAAACAGCCAGGTATCGCTCGGGTGTTCCTGTCGTCTGCGTGTAATCACAGCGAGTGCTGCATTGTTGAGTCGAATCTGTTTAGCTTTACCGGTTTTGACTTCAGTCAGCTTCACGGATCGCTCGGTCACGTTCAAGTCTTCATACTTGAGCTGTAACAAGTCGCCAATCCGTAGCGACAGATTGACGCCAATCTTCCAAATGTCAGCATAAATCGGCGAGTACATTTTGCTGAGCGTGTTATGAATCATTTCTACTTCTAACTGTGAAACTCCGTCAACTGTGTTCATGCGTAGTATCTCCTGATGGCTAAATCAATAACGAGATACATAGACTAGTACCATACCCGTGAAATGTCAACCTGTTCAATGAGTTGCTATGTAACACAAGTACCTTGTGATACATAGGATAAGCGAATTGATGTATTTTATGCGAAAATAAAGATTGCACATTCGACTTCATCTTTCGATTGGGTTACATTGTCAGACTCGCTTCAATCATCACATTACTGCTAATGCCTGCATTCCTAGTGCTACTGTCGATGAACAGCAGGTTTAGTTATGATTTCTCACGCTAAACAATTATTTATACGACTTCACGTCGCACTACGAATCGTTACCGTACCCCCTAATTAAATTGATTTAAACCGTTTAAATAAAAAATCAATAAGGAAATAATACATAATGACAACAGCATCTGAACTTCTTGTTGGGGAAATTATTGATGGTTGGAAGGTTGAAGAAAGAACAAAGTCATATCCAGGGGCAACAGGTGGTCATTTTTCGAATAGTTATGTTGTATCTAAAAACGGATTAAGCGCGTTTTTAAAGGCTATGGATCTTCATACAGCAATAACTAAAGGGTTAGATGAAGTTCAACGCGTTACTACGCAATTCAATTTCGAAAAACAACTGCTTACTCTCTGCCGAGACAGAAGATTAAGTAAAATAGTTAGGCTAATAGCTGATGGTGAATATATTGTACAAAATATCCCAAACGGGTTAAGCGATGATCTTAATAGAGTTTACTATTTAATATTTGAATTAGCTGATGGAGATATTAGAAAAGAGTTATCTTTTGGAGGTGTAGTTAGTTATGCCTGGAAAGCAAATGTACTTCATCAAATTGCAGTTGCACTCACACAATTGCATAACAATAGAATTGCACACCAGGATTTGAAGCCATCAAATGTTCTTTCTTTTAATGATGAACAAAGTTTCAAATTAGCTGATTTAGGACGTTCGTCTTCAATGCATATTTCGGCACCAACAGATGAGCTACTCTTCCCTGGAGATTTTAACTATGCACCACCAGAATATTTATATAGACATGTACCGCTAGACTTCCATGACCGAAGATTCGGCAGCGATGCATATTTACTTGGAAGTATGATTTCATTTTTGTTTTTAGGAGTAAGTGCGCTTACCTTGACCTTGGATAGAGTAGACAATGCATTAAAGCCAGGAATATGGATAGGAGAATATAGTGATGTACTCCCATTTTTAATTACGGCACATACTGAAGCTACCAATAGTATGAAGAAATATCTACCTATTAATTTTCAAGATGAAATTTCAACCATTTATTTCCAACTTTGCCATCCTGATCCATATATAAGAGGATATCCAAAAGCTAGGAAACAAGTTGGAAGACCAATAGGTCTTGATAGATATGTGTCTAAATTTAATTTATTGAGACATAAACTTAAAGTAATAAAAAAATCAATCTAATTGAAGGACCTCAAAATGCTACCAAATTGGAAGCGACGTCTAATACCGAAATGGAGGGATTCTAGCATTACTTCAAAATTATCTGAGTCTCTGCCTGTTTTTAAAGAGAATGCTTTTATTTATGACTTTTTCAGTAGTGACAATCAGAATTATGTTTTAAGTGTTTTGGAAGAATGGCGTGATAATAAATCAATTGGCGGAGCGGCAAATTTATTGAGCTTTGGTCATGTAACTAAGCTTCATTCGCTAATTAAAGAACCAGCGGAGTATATTGTTGAATATTCGGAGTATGTACCAAACCATCTCTTAATGTTAGCTAATAAAATTTTAGGCGTAAATCAGGAAATATCCAAATATGAGTACAACCGTGATCAAACTCAAAAATTTTATGCTGATGCTTCATTCCTAAAGAAGAAGATTACAACTAACCCACAAGATGCAATAGCCTTGGTCGACTTAGCTAGGATTTATTCATCACTTGGGCAAAATAAAAAAGCTGAAAGAGCCATTTTAACGGCAGTCCATTTATATCCGGACCATCGCTTTATTTTGCGCTCTGCAAGTAGATTTTTTGTCCATAATAATGATGTAGAGCAATCGCTTTATTTATTGAATAGAACTGGTAGAACAAAATGTGACCCATGGCTCATGGCTGCTCACATTTCAATGTCTGTTATTTTGGAAAAGCCCCAAAAGCTAATAAAAAAAGTAAAGGAAATCATTCAGGCAGAAAGATACCCACCTATCCATATGAGTGAATTGTGTGGTTCTTTAGCTACAGTTCAGATAATCGACGGAAATAATAAAGAAGCGCGTCGTAACTTTAATAAAGCCTTAATATCGCCAAATGACAATACTATAGCTCAAGCTGTGTGGATGTCCCAGTATTATAAAATACAAATCACAACAAGACCCGAGTGGTTTATTGATCCTTTATCCTCAGAAGCCAGATATTATAACTGTAATTTATTAGGAGATTTCGAAGGTGCTTTAGAAGCAGCTCTTGATTGGCAATACGATGAGCCATTTTCTTCAAATCCAGCTATCGCTTCAGTTTATACTGCGTCAATTTTGGAAAAATACGAGGATGCTGAAAAGTATGCAAGACAAGCTTTGATACTGCACCCTGATGATATCAATCTAAAAGATAATTTAGTATTTGCATTAGCTGCACAAAATAAGATTGAAGATGCTGAAAATCTTCTCAAGAATGTCATTCATTATGAGCAACAGCATACCACAATAAGCCCACAGTCTATTGCAAACTTAGGCATGATTTTATTTAGAAGCTCTGAATTTGTCGATGGAGAAAAAATGTATAGAACAGCTATTGGATTATATGAAAAAGAACAGGATTCATTTGGAAAGGCGATAGCTATATCTTATCTGGCTAGAGAAGCAACAATTGCAAAGGCGCCTAACGCCGAATGTCTACAAGCTGAGGCGATAAAATTTGTTAAGCAAGTAGATTCTAAACCAGCAGAAAAAATACTTTCATCTATAAATGTGGTTGTTATAAACAATATCGCCACATCGTTGAGAAAGCCAATGAAATGGCGTTACGATAAAGAGCGAAATATATTAATAATATCAAAAAATTCACCATTCCGCCAATAGTGAAAGCAGATCAGATTTAAGCAAGTATATTTTACTTGGACTTGAATAAGTGAATTTCAAAACATTACACTCCTCAAAATATAAGTAGCCTAATTGGGGGTGTAAGCCCAAACCGCCGAAAATTCCGGCGAGTTATTAGTACATGTCTCCAACCCTTATTTCAAGGCCGACTTGCCATAAATCACATCAACATAAGCGGTAAGCTAATTCTTAATCGACTGTTGTAGACCCCGTTTATTGATATAAGTATTGAGTGCGATGTGACTCGAATAGCCCAACACTTTTGCAATCTTCCGGACGGAAAGTGGGTGCATTTAAACAAACGACAGAATTGTTTCATAGGATTTTAGGTGGTGATGAGGCGCAAAATTTCGGCGTATTTTCCCCGTCCCATACCGTTGACACATTATTCAATGAATACCTGAAATTTGAGCTTATTTTATAAGAAAACAAATAGAAATATCAGTCATTTTCATCTAATTTTCTTTATTGTTTAAACGAACTTTTTTGGTATGTCTCAAAAGCGATGGTTGGAAACTTCCCAAAAATAAGACCGTTTAATGCAGCTAAAATTGGGAAGTTCAAAATTACTTTAAAGCTACACCAGATATAGGTTTGCAAAAAAATCTATGAAACAATTCTGTCGTTTGTTTAAATGCACCCGAAAGTCCGTATCCGAGCAATTCCTTGATACGATCCAGGCTATTATCAAATTTACTTTTCTGTAAAGTGCCTTTTGGCTTGCCGAGTTGTTGACCACTCGCTTTTTTTGCGGCTAAAGCTTCTTTGGTGCGCAAACTGATCAAATCCCTCTCCAATTCACCGAACAACGAGAACAGCGTAACAATGATCTTGGAATTCATGTCCTGATTCGCAATATCCAGATTTTGCTTGATGGTAATGACCCGGATATTGCGAAGTACAAGCGCATTGATTAACGCGATGACCTCTGCTGTTCGGCGACAATTATCTTGGCTGAGTTCTGTGACGACCAGCGTATCGGTCTCAGTCAGCATTCCTACCAATTCATCTATCCGGCGCTGTTTGCTGGTTTTGCGCGATGAGATTGTGATTTCGACAAATTCATCAATTCGTATCTCCTTTTTCCGCGCAAATTCCAAAATTTCCAGATTTTGATGATTCAATTCAAGTCTTGCTTGTCGGTAGAGGCACGCAAATAAGCGACGATTTTCCCCATAAATAGCACCTGTTAAGTCTTAACCTAAAATATACCGTAAAATAATCCAAAATGGATATTTATTTCATTATATTTCACACAGTCATTATGGTGCTATATTCACGACCGTAACTTTAATTCTGTCGGAATTTTCGGCGGTTTGCGGTTAGAATCCCAACCTGATCAAATTAAAACCTCTCGTCACTATCCCCCCCTGAAAGAGTAAGTTATTCAAATTATTTGAGGCTATCTTTAATAGATTTAGCCACTTTAAACTTAACCCGCTTACCTGCCGGTATTTCTAAAACTTCACCCGTAGATGGATTTCGACCAGTACGAGCAGCAGTGTCCATAACTTGGAAAATACCAACATCCTTGAGTTCAAATTTACCATTAATCTTTAACTCCTTCTTTAGAACATCTTGCAAACTTTCGAGAAAAAGCTTAACTGATAATTGAGTGCTACAAGTATCTATGGCTATAGTTTTTATTAAATCTGCCTGATTCATTTTGTTTCCTATATAAATATTGGATCGTGATTTTAACGAAGTTACGTGTTGTTCGGCGGTCTAAACTGGGTTTTATGTTATATAAAATTACAGTCGTTCATGTTGAACATTTTGCTTCACAAGGAGCTCTTATACCAAACTGGCTTGGTGAAAATAAAAGCGAAAGAAGCAAATTAGGCGGCTTAGCTATTGAAAGTGTGAAATATGCTTTGGCAAAATAATTATTTCATGTTTAAATCTATTGTGCTCACGTTTTTGATAAATGCTGTTTACGATAGATCTCAACGCTAGATGCCGATATCCATATTGGTCCATTCTCCATAAAATTACACCATTCAAGTGATTCTGAAGCCATTATCTGTTTTAAACGTGGTTTTGTAATACCCAGTAATTTCGCTGTAGCAACCACAGAGTAATAAAGTTTACCTTCATGATAGATCGAATTAGCCATAACAACCCCTCAATTATTTTGTTAAAAACATTAGTATATTATGGCTTACAACCCCAAGAGATAACGTTTTTGTTTCATTTTTAGAAAAAACCATCGATTTTATTGATAACTTGCAAAAGTTGATCTTATCCAGACCTGTATAATGACTTGTTATACATAAAATTTATAAAAAATTGTTTCTATTAAGGATAAAAATGCCAATCTCACTTAAAATTTTAGTTATGGGCACTCTCATCAGTGTTTTATTTCTATGTGGATGCGCGACAAACCGGTCAGTTGTTGATATTTCTTTGCCAGTATTGGGAGAAATATCAAAATCCAATGGAAAAGAAATTTTTATAAATTCAGTTATAGATAATCGAAAATTTGAAATAAAGCCATCTGAGCCAAGTACTCCTTCACTTGACCCAGGCGAAGAACAGGGAGATAAAATAAAACTTCGTGCGATAGCTCGCAAAAGAAATGGGTTTGGTATGGGGCTTGGTGATATTCTTTTATCAGAAGATAAATCGGTTGATTTACTAATCAATACAGCTATTAGACAAGCATTAATTGAAAATGGTTATAAAGTTGTTAGTAATAAAGAGCAAATAACCAACAATACTTATATTGTTGATGCCAAAATTAACAAATTATGGTCTTGGATGAATCCTGGCTTTTTTGCAATCACTTTAAGTACTGAAATTTCAACAGAAATTGCTGTGAAAAATAACAATATAACAAATGAAAAAGTAGTATCAGTAAATTCATCTGATACTTTTCAAACAGGAATTGATAGTAATTGGGTTGAAGTGATGCAAAGTGCATTAAAAGCATATATTTCAGAATTAAAACTTAAAATCAAATAAACTCCAAATACCCTATATTCAGGTCTAACGTAAAGTTCAGTAGGATGGATAATAACGAAGCTCCGCTAAACTTTGCGTTAGGTTTTCAAGGAGAGCCAGTGCAGAACATTGATTTCGAGAATCGAGCGATTGCTTTCCTACGATAGGAAGTTATCGCCTAAATGTTCCCTAGGGAATATTCCCCCAGGGGAACAAAAAAAAATCCCTACGGAAGGTTTCCTGGTAAAAATAGATAGCGCTATTTTAAAAATAATCACTTCCACGGCTCACTCAAAATCTTAACTACATCGCGCCTGGAAAGCACCGATGAGCATCTTTCCCAGAGATTAGCTTCAGGATCGAGCGTACTTCGATACTTCAGGGCGAACGAATCCTGAGCTAATTTGCGCTCATGGATATACTCATCCATATGTTTTTTCAATTTTTCTTCATCCTGTATCCATTCGTCTTCAATTGTATCGGGCAAACTTCCGAAAATATCGTAAGTATCGCGCAATCGTTCAGAAAGCACGCTGTAGACCTTCTCGTCCTGGGTTTCACTATAAACTAGGTTTAACATATCTACAAACTTCCGGGATTGACCGAAGCGTTTTATCCGGCCTAAACGTTGTTCAAGTCTTGACGGATTCCACGGTAAATCCACATTAATCAAGGTACCCAAAGTTTGCAAATTTAAGCCTTCACACGCAGCATCCGTTGCAATGACCAAGCGGATTTCACGTTTACGAACGGCGGTTTTTATAACTTCTCGTTCCACTGTATTAAATAATTCGCCCCGGAACAAACCGCTTTTGCCAACACCGGCATAAACAGCAACCACTTCAGTTGGAAATACCTTGGCTAGTTCTCTTGCTATCCATTCGGCAGTATCAAAATATTGACTGAAAATAATGCAACCATGTTCAAGCCAGGTTTTACCTTCGGTTTGAAATTCAGTTAAAAACCATTTTACGGTTTCCAACTTGGTGTCAGAGGCTTCTGGCCTGGATAACTGGGTAACAATTTCCCGTAAACACGACACTTCAGCAACGGTCATTTCAGACAAAATATGCTCGACTTCTTCAATATCATCTTCGTCTTCATTGGATACCGTATGTTGCAACATCCTTTGCGCAGTTTTAAGTCCAGATGCAAAACTGGAACAAATACGCTGCAACATCAACGTCTTCATAAACCCACCTGCATTGGTGCGTTTTCTCAATAACTTGCTGAACTCTTCGGCTTGTTCATAGGCCACCTGGAAAGGCGTGTTGGTCGGCAAACCCAAACCTACAAAGCGAGACTGATACAAGTTTCCCTTCCCGATGATTGGATGTGTATTGACCCCTATTTTTTCCAGCATACCATCGTCTTCTAGCTGTTTACGCTTGCGTAAAACGGTATGGCGCAACACAGGATTATGCAAATTAAAAAAATCCGGCGCTAACCATTCAGACAGCCAGATGTTTTGAACTAAATAATCTAAGTCCTCAAATTGGTGTGAGCAGATAAAACTCGATGGTTTTATGTTTAGATGATCGCGTATGTTTTGGATCGTTGGATGTTCGATACCGGGCGGCAAGGGATTACTTAACCATTGCCAGACTTGTGATTCTTGATGTAATCGGGTTTTACCAGTAATGAGCGGAATGCCTTGTTCGTGGTCATTCCACGGCGAAAGCGCGTCACCTAAAACAAACTCCGCCCCACTATTGAGTATGCTCAGCAAATCCCAGAGTTCACGCACATTGGTTTGTATCGGTGTAGCGGTACCCAAAATAAGATGTCTGGTACGTCTAGCCATCTGATGCATAAACAACAGCAGATTATTGGGTTGATTCGAAGAATCTCCAAATCCGCCTTTTACCCTTGCTTTGTGTGCTTCATCCAGAATCACTGTGCCGTAACGATTTTTTAACAGTAATCCTGCTTCTTTAACAAAAAAACCATTACCATCATGCTGATGCATAATTAAACCGGTCGAAAGAATGGCAATCCGGTAAGGGCATTTTTTTATTGAAGACGACTCACCCGGCGGTGACAAAATTTGTCCTTCATTACCTAACCAAACTTTTTTCTGCGATGACCACACAGCGCTTGGAATACCAAGCTTATCTTTCAATTCAATTTGCCATTGCAGTGTGAGCGTTGACGGCACCAATATCAACACCGGACCATCATCTAACAATGCGCTGACCAAAGCACTGGTTGCCATTGACAACGTTTTCCCTACTCCAACCTCATCAGCCAGCAAAAGTCTTGCTTTGCCGTAAATCTCTCGATGTTCGAGAAATAACGTCACAAAAGAGCGTTGCCAAGGTTGTAATTGTTCGCCACCTCGATAAATAGGGGCTTCTGCCATTGCTGCCGCTGGTATCTCCTTCGGCTTCAAGACATCAACGGTAATTTCCAGGCGATGAGCTACCCGATTAATTTCGGCCAAGATAGCTTCAGGTAATGGCACACCCTCTTGCCACAATGCCCAAAATTCTTGCTCCACCCAATCGGCGCTTTCTGGGTCATTATCTTGCCAAACCAGTTCATAATTATGGGCAAAGGCGCTTTTTGATTCATTGACCGAACCAATAAACGCCTTTCGGCTACCATCAGGGTAATGAATAGAACCGGCTTTGCCATGCAAAAATAAACTTTCCCTGGGTACCACCCGTATTTCAACATTACCCGCTTTCAGCAATTGATCCAGTCTTTGGTAACGGTCTTTTTGCAATAACGATTCCGCTTCTACATCGACTTGGTTCCAACGTTCTTTTAAAGCAATGGCTCTACCGGAAGCCACCTGAAAATCCATTAAATCCAATTCTGAATTACAGATTATTTTGACTTCCGGTATTTTGGCTATAGCCTCGCCAACCAGCTCAAAGATAGAACTTCTAAAATAACCGGCAATGCGAAAATATTTGCTTGCCCCGGCAAGCACATTGCCTAAAAATTCAGTATCTAGCCGTTCAGTACGCGAAGAAAACCGGCGCAGCGCCATAACCTATAACCGCTGATTACGCATAGCTTCAGCCAAAATCCGTGCTGCACTGGCTTCTTTGTCAGGATGAAAAGTTTTGATAGCTTTAAGTGTTTCACGTTTTTCAGCCAGGTAATCCGCCATCTTTACCAAAATCACTTTGTTTTGATTGTAATTTGAGCAGTTATCCATCAAATGTAGCAATACATCATCTACTTCAACTTCGTTGTCTATAGACTTTCATAAATTAAATTTCCGAAAATACGAAAATTCCCTCTTTTGTCGGTATGCTTGACGCCATAAGAAAATACCGCCAAAGGAATGCTTGAATGATAGCGCTCACCTTCTCCAAACTGATTTTAGAAAAACTGAAAGAAA
>CANNKG010000157.1 GCA_947505105.1 Methylococcaceae bacterium
TATTTTCATTTTTTCCATCTGCGCGAGCAACAGTGGAATATCGTCTACCCGTTCGGTTCTGGTAATGTTGATTGAAGTTTCTAATGGTAAATGCTGATATCTTGCCATAATTCTACGAATCTTGGGTTAATTTGAGCGAACGATGAGATCATAAATTGAGCTTTACTGTAAAAATTCAGCACAATTTGCGCCATACGTCATTTGACTGATGAGTCATTTGACGAATTGTGCGAATTTGCCCGGCAACCAATAATCTCCTCGCAACGATGATTTAGGGCGGCGTTCCTGATGAACGCGGCAAACCGAATATCTTAGTGAACCAGCAAGGGGTCATACCATGAACGATTTACTCGACTTTCCGGCAAACCGGCTCGTACGCCGCTATTTGTCGACCGCTATTGTGGCCGCATTGACGGTCGGAACCTCGTCGCTCGCTGAAGCCGGTGCGACTTTTAAAATTGACGATACCAAATGGGTCAGTATCGGTGCCGGTTTGCGCACCAGTTTTAGGGCTCAAGAGGAAGCAGCCAACGGCAGCAAATGGTCGAATGATTTCAATCTCGACAATATCCGTTTGTATCTGAATGGCCAGATCCATAAATATATCAAAATCGAATTTAACACCGATTGCCAGACCTGTTCGAACGGTGGCGAGATTCGTGTTCTCGATGCGATCGGCAAATTCGAATACAAGCCCGAAATCAATGTCTGGGCCGGACGCATGTTAGTGCCGGCCGAACGTCGTGAAATGAACGGTCCGTTCTATAGCGGTATTTACAACATATTTGTCAATGGTACGCCGTTCGAACCATCCGATTATAACTTAGTGATCAAGTCAGACGGCACCTCGGCGGGTTCTTTCGGACGGGATGACGGGGCGACCGTTTGGGGGGCATTTTTAGGCGGACGCTTGCAATATGCGGTCGGCTTTTTCCGAGGCTTACGCGGTGGCGCGAATGGTAATGACAATGTTTTATATGGTCAGCGTTTTGCCTATAACTTCTGGGACGTCGAAAAGAATCCGGGCTATTACACCTCAGGCACCTATTACGGCAAGGGTGGCGACATTCTGACTCTCGGTCTTTCCAATCAGTATCAGGAAAACGGTGCGGGAACGGCGGCAGATCCCGGCAACTTCCGCGGGACTTCGGTTGATGTGTTGATGGAAAAAGTGTTACCGAACCAAGGCGTTGTTACCCTCAACGGCGAATATAAAAATTACGGCATCACCAGTGGTTATAGTCAGGCCTCACGCGATGCAGGCGGTGGTTTTTCGATGTTCGAAGGTAATGCTGTCGATTTCAGTGCGATGTATTTATTTCCGCAAAAAGTTTGGATTGGTCAATTTCAGCCGTTTATCCGTTATGTCGACGTGATGCCAAGTACCAGCAGTGACCGCGAAACCTATGAAGCCGGGGTGAACTATGTGATTGATGGGCACAACGCACGCGTTGGACTCAGTTGGCAATATGGCGATTCGTTGAGTAAGGGCCTGGATTACACCAGTAGCGCTTCGGGAGACAATGTCAATGCGATTAGTCTTGGCTTTCAATATCAAATCTAAACCGGCAATTTATTATTTTTCATGACTTGGAGTATTACGATGATGAGTTTTTCCAAAGTGGCCAAGCAACTGACGCTTGGTGTCTCTTTCTCGACGCTATTATTTACCCTATCTCAGGCGCAGGCTGAAGAAACGATTAAGGTTGGCGTCTTGCATTCCTTATCCGGCACGATGGCAATCAGCGAAACAACGCTGAAAGATACCATGTTGATGCTAATCGAGGAGCAAAACAAAAAGGGTGGTCTGCTCGGCAAAAAGCTTGAAGCGGTGGTGGTCGATCCGGCTTCAAACTGGCCGTTATTTGCTGAAAAAGCCCGTGAGCTACTGACCAAAGACAAAGTGGCCGCAATTTTCGGCTGTTGGACGTCGGTGTCACGTAAATCGGTATTGCCGGTGATTGAAGAATTAAATGGCGTTCTGTTTTATCCCGTGCAATATGAGGGTGAAGAATCGTCGAAAAATGTGTTCTACACGGGTGCTGCGCCTAATCAGCAGGCAATTCCGGCGGTCGATTACCTGATGAATGATTTAAAGGTTAAACGTTGGGTACTCGCCGGTACTGACTATGTGTATCCGCGCACCACTAACAAAATCCTTGAAGCCTATTTGAAAGCCAAAGGTGTCGACAAGAAAGACATCATGATCAATTACACGCCATTCGGGCATTCCGATTGGCAGAGCATCGTTGCCGATATCAAAAAATTTGGTTCGACCGGCAAGAAAACTGCGGTAGTCTCAACCATCAACGGTGATGCCAACGTCCCATTCTATAAAGAACTCGGCAATCAAGGCGTTTCTGCCGAAGAAATCCCGGTGGTGGCCTTTTCGGTCGGTGAGGAAGAATTATCAGGTATCGATACCAAGCCTCTGGTTGGACATTTGGCGGCCTGGAACTATTTCATGAGCGTCGACACCACCAAAAATGCCGCATTCATCAACCAATGGCACGAGTATATTAAAAATCCGAAACGGGTCACCAACGACCCAATGGAAGCGCATTACATCGGTTTCAACATGTGGGTGAAAGCGGTTGAAAAAGCCGGCAGCGTTGACCCAGACGCAGTACAAAAAGCGATTATCGGTGTCGAATTTCCGAACCTGACTGGCGGTGTTTCAAAAATGTTGCCGAACCATCACATCAGCAAACCGGTATTGATCGGCGAAATTCAGGATGACGGCCAGTTTGCGACCGTCTGGCAAACCAATAAAGTTGTCGATGGTGACGCTTGGTCTGATTTCTTGCCGGAAAGTAAACCGATCATTGCAGACTGGACCGCGCCGATTAACTGCGGTAACTACAACACTAAAACCAAGAAGTGTTCCGGGCAGAAGTTTTAATCGGAATACTGGTTAGATTGAATAGGGCGTGTGGAGTCCGGAAATCTCTTATCAAAAAGAGGTTTCCCGGATTCCCCTTTCTATATTGTCTACGTAAATTATGCTCAAACTTAGGAGAAGTCATGTCATTGTCTTCATTGTCACCATTAGGCAAGGCCCTATTGTTCATCTTGATGTTTCTGTCGACGAGTTTTGTTGTTCGGGCTGAAGGTGACGTTTTCGCTCAAAGTCTTAATAAATTGGCGCAAGGCGGAATGCAGGAACGTGAACAGGCGATGCTGGAAATGGCGGAAACCAAACATGCGCGGAGTTTGCTGGTTTTACAGGCTTTGCTCGACGGCAAATTATTGTCACTCAAGAGTGATGGTAAGCTCGTGATCGGTGTCGAACAAGCGGAAGGTTATCAATTAAAAGATGCTTTAACCGACAGCGATCTTGGTTTAGTTGAGCGGAGTAACGTCGCTAAAATCACAATGACTAATAAGCTGCGCGGCACCTTGCGCAAAGCGCTCGGCCAGTTGGAACTGAGCGCCGAAAATCCTGAAATCAGACTCGCGGCAGTCAAGGCGATGGCCAAAGATGCCGACGCCAAAGATATTGAATTACTTAAAAATCGCCTTAATCAAGAACCTAACGTGAAGGTAAAAGAGGCGATTGAAACCCTATTATTACTCGATAATATGCGTAGTACCGATCGGGAGTTACGACTGCATGCGCTGCAAGCGTTGCAGGCGCTCGATAATGTTGAAGTTGTCAATCGTTTGGAAACCATGCTCGAAAAAGATGCTGATGGAAACTTTCTCGAATCGGATTTGGAAATTCGCCAAAAGGCCGAACTGGCGCTGAAAAAAATCGGCCAGCGCAAGCAAGTTTATAGCGCGATTGAAACCCTATTTTTCGGTTTGAGTCTAGGCGCGGTGCTGGTACTGGCGGCGATTGGTCTTGCAATTACTTTCGGAGTGATGGGAGTGATTAATATGGCACACGGCGAACTGATGATGCTTGGTGCGTATACGACTTATGTGATTCAGCAACTTATGCCCAATCATCTCGGTTGGTCGTTGCTGCTCGCGATTCCGAGTGCCTTTGTTATTGCTGGCTTAACCGGAATAGCGATTGAACGTGGGATCATTCGCTTTCTGTATGGTAGGCCGCTCGAAACGTTGCTGGCAACTTTTGGTGTCAGTTTGTTTTTACAACAAACCGTGCGTTCGATTTTTTCTCCCTTGAACCGTAGCGTTGCCACACCAGAATGGATGAGTGGTTCTTGGCAATATAACGAATTTTTATCGATCACCTGGAATCGGCTCTATATTCTGATTTTTTGTTTGGTGGTATTTGTGCTGTTGCTCGAATTATTAAAACGCACTCGTTTGGGGCTTGAGGTGCGGGCGGTTGCCCAAAATAGGACCATGGCCAAAGCCATCGGTATTCCAACGGCCCGTGTTGATGCATTGACTTTTGGTTTAGGTTCTGGAATTGCGGGAGTTGCTGGTGTTGCTCTGAGCCAAATTACCAACGTTGGCCCCAACTTAGGGCAAGCTTACATTGTCGATTCGTTTATGGTGGTGGTATTTGGCGGGGTCGGCAATTTGTTCGGCACGCTAGTTGCTGGATTTTCGCTTGGCATCGCCAATAAATTTCTCGAACCTTATGCTGGTGCGGTCTTAGCTAAAATTCTGGTTTTGGTTTTTATTATCTTATTTATTCAAAAACGCCCGCGTGGTTTATTCCCGCAAAAGGGCAGAGCGGCGGAGGCTTAAGATGCGCATAGCTCAATTAACTCAGGACAAAACCGGCGCGACGGTGCTCGGCGTATTAAGCGCAGTGACGCTGATTATTCCGTTGTTCAATCTGCTGTTTCCGGTCGACTCTTTTTTGCATTTTTCGGCCTACACCGTGTCGCTGCTCGGTAAATATTTAACCTTCGCATTACTCGCATTATCGCTCGATCTCGTGTGGGGTTATGCGGGCATTCTCGCTCTCGGTCAGGGTGCATTTTTTGCGTTGGGTGGTTATGCGATGGGCATGTATCTGATGCGGCAGATTGGAGCGCTTGGCGTTTACGGTAATCCGTTGCTGCCCGATTTCATGGTGTTTCTGAATTGGCAGGAACTCCCCTGGTATTGGCACGGTTTCGATCATTTCGGCTTTGCGTTGCTTATGGTACTACTGGTGCCGGGGACCTTGGCGTTTGTATTCGGCTGGCTCGCTTTTCGTTCCCGGGTGACGGGAGTGTATTTGTCGATTATTACTCAAGCCCTAACCTATGCACTGTTACTCGCGTTTTTTCGTAACGAAATGGGCTTTGGTGGCAATAATGGCTTGACCGATTTTAAAACCTTGCTTGGCTTTAATATTCAGTCCGAAGGCACTCGCTCGGTCTTATTTTTATTGTCCGGACTGTCGTTGATCGGTGCGTATCTCTTGTCGCAGTGGATCGTTAGCAGTAAACTCGGACGCGTGGTCACGGCGATTCGTGACCAGGAGGCGCGGGTTCGGTTCTTGGGCTACCGCGTCGAAATGTTTAAACTGTGGATATTCGTGTATGCCGCGATGCTGTCCGGTATCGCCGGAGCACTTTATGTGCCGCAGGTCGGTATCATTAATCCGAGTGAATTTTCGCCGCTTAATTCTCTCGAAATCGTGATTTGGGTTGCGGTCGGTGGGCGCGGTACGCTTTACGGCGCCATTATTGGCGCGGTGTTAGTCAATTATGCAAAAACCGTCCTGACAGGTTTATTGCCGGAAATTTGGTTGTTTAGTCTTGGCGCGATTTTCGTGATCGTCACCCTTTGGTTGCCGAAAGGCGTGGTCGGTTTATGGCAGTCTCGTTTACAGGAGCGTGCAGCATGAGTCAGCCAGCAGTGATGGGGCAAAGTTATCTGGATGTGGGGGGAAGTCGAGCGATTCACGACAACAGTCTTGATGTCAGTCATGGCCCGGTGTTGTATCTTGAAGGCGTTAGCGTCAGTTTTGACGGTTTTAAGGCGCTGAATAATCTGTCGATGTATATCGATGCCGGCGAATTGCGTTGCGTAATTGGCCCGAATGGCGCGGGTAAAACTACCTTGATGGATGTGATTACCGGCAAAACTCGTCCCGATAGCGGCCTGGTCTATTTTGGTCAGACCATTGATTTACTTGACATGGATGAACCTGCGATTGCTCAGGTCGGCATCGGGCGAAAATTTCAAAAGCCGAGTGTTTTCGATGCCTTGACCGTCTATGAAAATCTGGAATTGGCACTGAAAACCGAAAAAGGTGCGTGGCGCACTTTGTTCCATCGCTTAAGCGGCGAGCAGCAAAGCAGGATTGAACAGGTACTCGAAACCATTCATTTACAAGAGCTTCGTCGGCAATATGCGGGCATTTTGTCGCATGGGCAAAAACAATGGCTCGAAATTGGGATGTTGCTGATGCAGGAACCCAAAGTGATGCTTGTCGATGAGCCGATTGCCGGTATGACCCATCAGGAAATTGAGCGTACCGCCGAATTGCTATTGTCTTTGCAAGGTGAGCGTTCGCTAGTGGTGGTTGAACATGATATGGAATTTGTGCGCTCGATTGCGCGTAGAGTGACAGTTTTGCATGAAGGTTCGGTGTTGACTGAAGGTTCGATGGATGAAGTGCAAAATGATCCGCGCGTCATTCAAGTCTATCTGGGGGGCTAATGCTACAGATTAAGCAATTACAACAATATTACGGCGAAAGTCATACGCTTTGGGACGTGAATCTTGAAATTCCCCAAGGCTCTTGCTTGTGTCTGATGGGTCGTAACGGCGTCGGCAAAACCACATTATTGAAGGCGATTATGGGTCTGTTGCCGATTCGGGAAGGTGAATTATTGATGGATGGCCAAGTCTTGGCATCGGGTAAAGCCGAGTTGCGTGCGGAGCTCGGTATTGGCTATGTGCCGCAGGGGCGGGAAATTTTTCCGTTACTGACCGTTGAGGAAAATTTAAAAACCGGGTTACGTGCCGCTAAAAATCACGGGATCACTAAGGTTCCTGAGCATGTCTATGAAATCTTTCCAGTGCTGAAACAGATGTTAAAACGTCGAGGTGGTGACTTATCGGGCGGGCAACAGCAGCAACTTGCCATCGGGCGGGCCTTAGTCATCAATCCGCGCCTGTTGATTCTCGATGAACCGACCGAGGGCATTCAACCCAATATCGTCAGCGAAATCGGCGAGGTGATCATTCGTTTAAATCGGGGCTTGGGTAAAGCTATTCCGGTCTCCGAGGCCTCTTCCGAGGTAGTGGGTGAAGTACATGACGCTATCGCCAAAATTCATCGCACGCTTGGCGTCACGGTCTTGCTGGTTGAGCAAAAGCTTCCGTTCGCGCGTAAAGTCGCCGATCGCTTTTGCATTATGGATCGGGGGCGACTTGTTGCGTCCGGAGTGATGCCGGAGTTGAACGAAGATATGGTTAAGCGCTATTTGACGGTGTAGCCCGGATGAAGTTTACGGAATCCGGGAACTGATGAATATTATTAGCTCCGACTCGCCTGCAAAAAACTGGCAGGCTCGTCTGGAATTAGGTTTTGAGTCTAGGCATGCCAAAACCCAGCTGGTCAAGCGCAGTCATCAAGGGCCTTTAATGGTGCAGCGTCCCTTTTATCCGGAAGGTTCGGTGTGTCATGTTTATCTGCTTCACCCCCCGGGCGGGGTGGTTGCAGGCGACCAGTTGCAGATAGAGGTCAACGCTGCTTCTGCGAGTCAGGTGCTTCTAACTTCGCCCGCCGCTGGAAAATTTTATCGCAGCGATGGCCGAGTGGCAGGTCAGAAGGTCAGTTTAAACATCGCCGCTGACGCGACGCTTGAATGGTTGCCGCAGGAGACCATTATTTACGAGGGCGCTCGTCTGGAATCTTCGATGACGGTGATGCTTGAAACCGGTGCCCGCTTTATCGGTTGGGATGTGACGGTTCTCGGGCGACCTGCCGCCGCCGAAGGTTTTAATGAGGGTTCGCTCTTGCTAAGTTGGCGGATCGTTAAGGCCGGGCGTCCAATGTTAATCGAAAAACTAGCGCTTGATCCGAAAGCGTTTGCGGCAAGCTGGGGTCTTCAGGCACATTCGACCTGCGGTACCTTGATCGCCACGCCCGCAAGTCAGCGCGATCTCGAAGCGGTGCGCGAATTGATCGCTGATCATCCAGGAGCCGGGGTGACTTTGATTGACGATTTGTTGATTTGCCGGGCGATTGATAGCAGAGCCGATCATCTACGCGAGTTTTTTGAGCAAATTTGGCGGGTGTTAAGGCCTACGGTGATCGGGCGGGAGGTTTGTCTACCTAGAATTTGGGCGACTTAGAATTCACTAAAAATATTAACTCAATAACCCTAAAAAGAGCAGTTGAGACCTTAAAATTCCGTTCGCCCTGAGTTTATCGAAGGGTTGAATGGGATTTTAAGGTCTCACCGCCTGGATGGACGCATAGTAAACCGTCCATGCTTGGACTGGGCTCAGCACGAACGGTTTACTATGCGTTTAACTGCTCTTTTTAGGATAATTCTTCTTGTTTTTGGATGCGTGTTCCTGTTTACCGTTTTCGGGTGCGAGAACCCGTTTAAATTGCGGTGCAATAGCAACACTTATAAATAGAGGACTCGTATGCAATTAACCCCCCGAGAAAAAGACAAACTTCTACTCTTTACGGCTGGCTTATTAGCCGAACGCCGTAAAGCGCGTGGACTCAAACTTAACTATCCCGAGGCGGTCGCTTATATTTCGGCGGCGATTATGGAAGGTGCGCGTGATGGGCAGACCGTCGCTGAATTAATGGCCTACGGACGCACCTTGTTAAGCCGTGACGATGTGATGGACGGCGTCAGCGAGATGTTACCGGATGTTCAGGTCGAAGCGACTTTTCCGGACGGCACCAAGCTGGTGACGGTTCATGAACCGATTGTCTAGGAGATCAAGATGATTCCAGGTGAAATTATTACGGTAGCAGGGGAGATCGAATTGAACGCCGATCGCGAAGCGATTTCCTTGACGGTTGCCAACAGTGGAGACCGGCCAATCCAGGTCGGCTCGCATTATCATTTTTATGAAACCAATCCGGCATTGCAATTCGATCGGAGCAAAGCACGCGGTTATCGGCTCGATATCCCGGCGGGAACGGCGGTGCGTTTCGAACCGGGGCAGGAGCGTCGTATCGTGTTGGTGCCGCTTATGGGTCTTCGCCGCGTCTACGGGTTTCGGCAGGCCATTATGGGGCCGTTGGAGGAAGTATTATGAGTCGTATCAGTCGTCAGGCCTATGCTGACATGTTCGGACCAACCACCGGTGATCGGGTGCGTTTGGGCGATAGCGAGCTATTCTTACAGGTCGAGGAAGATCGCACCAGTTACGGCGACGAAGTCAAATTCGGCGGCGGTAAGGTGATTCGTGACGGAATGGGGCAAAGTCAGCGAATTTCGGCGGTCACCATGGATTTGGTGATCACTAACGCAGTGATCCTCGATTACTGGGGTATCATCAAGGCTGACGTTGGCATCAAAAATGGTCGCATCGCGGGCATTGGCAAGGCTGGCAATCCTGATATTCAGAACGGTGTCGACATCGTGATTGGCCCCGGCACTGAAATTATTGCCGGTGAAGGGCAGTTACTGACTGCGGGCGGCATCGACGCGCACATCCATTTTATTTGTCCACAGCAGGTGGAAGAAGCTTTGGCCTCGGGGGTCACGACCATGATCGGCGGCGGTACAGGACCTGCGACCGGGACCAATGCAACGACCTGTACGCCGGGTCCCTGGAATTTACATCGGATGTTACAGGCCTTGGACGGTTTACCGATGAATTTCGGTTTGCTCGGCAAAGGCAACGCGAGTCTGCCTGACGCTTTGGTCGAACAAATCCGCGCTGGGGCGATGGGCTTAAAACTTCACGAAGATTGGGGAACAACACCGGCGGCAATCGATTGCTGTTTAGGGGTTGCCGACCGTTACGATGTGCAGGTGGCGATTCATACCGATACCTTGAATGAATCGGGTTTCGTCGAAGATACCATCGCGGCGTTTAAGGGACGTACGATTCATACCTATCATACCGAAGGTGCGGGCGGTGGGCATGCTCCAGACATTATTCGCGCCTGCGGTCTTCCGAATGTTTTACCATCGTCGACTAATCCAACCCGGCCTTATACGATCAATACCGTTGATGAGCATCTGGATATGTTGATGGTCTGCCATCATCTTGATCCAGGCATTCCCGAAGATGTGGCCTTTGCCGAATCGCGGATTCGCCGCGAAACCATTGCGGCCGAAGATATTCTGCATGATCTCGGCGCATTTTCGATGATTTCCTCGGATTCACAAGCGATGGGGCGGGTTGGCGAAGTCGTTATGCGTACTTGGCAAACCGCGCATAAAATGAAAGTCCAGCGCGGTAGTCTTGAAAACGATCCGGCCGGGCACGACAATTTTCGTATCAAACGCTATTTGGCTAAATATACAATCAATCCGGCCATCAGTCATGGCATCGCTCATGAAGTCGGTTCGATCGAAGTCGGTAAACTGGCCGATTTGGTGTTGTGGCAACCGGCGTTTTTTGCCGTTAAGCCCAGCCTAATTCTGAAAGGTGGCATGATTGCAGCAGCGCCGATGGGTGATCCAAATGCTTCGATTCCGACGCCGCAACCGGTGCATTATCGCACCATGTTTGGCGGACTTGGCGCTGCGGCATCGCTCACCTCGATGTTATTCCTACCGCAACTTGCGATTGAGGCCGATTTGGCGGCTAGTTTGAAACTTCGTAAAAACATCGGATTGGTTAAAAATACCCGAAACATTGGTAAAAAAGATTTAGTGCATAATCACTATCAACCGCAGATCGAAGTCGATCCGCAAACCTATTCGGTACGTGCCGATGGTCAGTTATTAACGTGCGAACCGCTTGCGGTATTGCCTTTTGCTCAACGTTATTTTCTCTTTTGACTATGGTTACTTTTACAGATTTGGCTGGACCGGAAACGGGTTATAACGATGTGGTGACACTCCCTTACCAATTACGCCAGAAGAGTCGTCTTTCAACCAAGACCGATCAGGGCGTTGAAATCGGGGTAATTCTGCCGCGCGGTCAATCGATGCGTGCGGGTTGCATCCTGATCGGTACCGATGATTTCAAGGTTTTGATCAAGGCAGCCTCTGAGCAGGTATCGGTCCTGCGCTGCGAAGATATGCTCGCTTTCGCGAAGGCTTGTTACCATCTTGGCAACCGTCATGTGGCTTTGCAGATTGAGCAGGGACCATTCGGCGGTGGAGAATTCAGGTATTTACAGGATCACGTCCTCGATCATTTAGTCGAGGGGCTGGGGATGATGGTCACGCATGAACAATTGTCGTTTGAGCCGGAAAACGGTGCTTATCATAGCCATCATGCCCATGAATAATAAGGCTGAACTCGCTTGGCTACGCTTGTTGCAATTGGTCAGTCCGAGCCTAGGCTGTCGAAATACGGCAATTTTAGTCATATTTTAATTCCCCGAATTTATGACTTCGGCTAGTTTTAAAAATAGTGCTGTATTTAACTGATAATAGATGCTAAAAACTATCCTCGTTCAACTACAGCTATTGTTTAAAATCA
>CANNKG010000158.1 GCA_947505105.1 Methylococcaceae bacterium
CGAATTGTCAGGTAATATTGCCGCCTTTTTTGACAGGAATAACGCTGTGGCAGACGAAATTGATATTGCTGATGAAGTTGCAGAAACAATATTGCAGGCCCAAATAGAGCAGGCTCGGAAAACGCATGGCAAAATTGAGGCTACTGGCTTTTGCTTATTTTGTGATGAACCAATCAGTGAACCCGGACGGCGTTGGTGTAGTAGTGAATGTCGGGATGATTGGGAACATGAACGACATGAAATAGTTTGATCGTGAGAACAATCATTCATCTGATTCTTTTTGGTAGCGAACTGCCATCTTTGCGATTTGTTTCTGTAAATTCTGCGCGAAGAGCATCAGGTTTTACCACTTCAATTTGATCTGCAAAGCCGAGCAGCCACCAACGTAATTGTCCGGTATCTTGAACCTCTGCTTGAAATCGATGTTGGTTGTCTTGCAATCGAGTTATTTTTTGCTGGGGGTGTAATCTCGATTCATGCAGGTGAATCGCCACTTCATCGTTGATCAGCAATTCAAGCTCAATCGTCTCACCGAGCAAAAAATCCACATGACCCTGTTGAATGTAGCTATCCAAATCAAATCCCTCAGGAACCATGCGCGGTATTTGAGTCACGGTGGCTTCTCAAAGCCTCGTTTCTCCAACAGCGCGGTGTAAACGTTTTCAAGCACCTCGGGGATTATCTCAGGTGTCTGGAGTATCTGCGTTTGCGGCAGTACCCTGATATTATCCCGCCAATCTGAATAGGCAGAGTTTTGCTGATCAAGTACTTTCTTTGCGGTATTGAAATTGAATTCCTATTCATCTTATCAAATTTAGCACTTGACAAAAATACTCAATACCTGACAAAAATACTCAATACCTGACAAAATCGCACGGAAACTGACAGAAATGACATGACAAAAAAATGTCATGTCATTTCTGTCAGGTTATTTTGTCAAAAATCCTGCCAATATTCACCCCTAATTATATGCCTAGGCAAAAACACTCTAAATCCTTAATAGTAAAGGATTTTTATGGTGAGCATTGCCTCGAAGATTATGTGATCAAAATTTAGATAAGGAAAAAAATATCTTTTAAATCAGTATGGAAGATCAATCACTTTAAGATGCAATGTCTAAAAATATTTGATGTTGATACCCTGTCTGTATGTCATGTCCAACAAGGATTTCATGCAATTACTAATTCTGCACTTATGTGATTTTAAAATCGGCATACTAATTGCTGAAATATCCAGTATTCGTGTTAAGAAATCACGATATTACTAATTATAACTAATTAGTTTATCTGCAATTTTATCAATTATTGACAGGATATAAATTGCGATCGTGGTAATAATAATTTAACTGCATAACGGCATTTTAAAAGGTAGGTGTTAATGTCTTTCAATCTAAACAAAACTGCCCGGCTGCTGGCTTGCTCGCGCCTTGCCAGGACAGTTCCATTACTGCTCGGCGTTGTTATGGGCTTAGACTCCTTCAATGCGCAAGCTCAACTTCAAGATCATGGTCCGAATGATCCGACCCTTAATTGGCCGCTCTGGTATAGGGATAATAACGGCTTAGCGCTGGGTTCATGTAAGTCTACGATCTTATCGGCAAACGGACCCATGTGTTTACTTGCTGGTGTAGATCCGGAAGGATTTCCGGGTAATGTTGGTGGGGAAATATTTTATATGAACCTTAATGCCAATATAAACAACGGCGCGATTAATTTACGCTATGTTTCGGCGCTTGAGGCTGCCTATGGCAATGCGACCGGTACGCCGGTTAAAGGCCAAGAAATCGTGTTTGCGCGGGTAAGGTTTACGATGGATGTGAACAGGGCAGGATGTGCCGGTACATACAGAATTATCCATCCTTGGGGCGATCAAACCTTTTTTGATGTGCCGGTGGGAAATCGTGCGCTGTTATCAACAATCGATATTCCTCTGGGCGCATTTTTGGATTTCGAGGGAGCCTTAACAGGGCAGCTTGGACCTTTTTTGCAAACAGCTGATGCTAATGAAGTAGCTTTGCCTCCTATTGCAGTAGGTACCGAAAAGTTTATTGGTGATCCTAATGTTCTTGATACCTATACGGGTAGCCCATTTATAGAATTACAGGATGGTGGCTCGCCAAAATATTTATTACCGAATGGTCAGCCCCAGCATCAGAACTATATTAAAGTAATTGCTCCTACTGGTTGTGATCTTGGAGGAGGTAGCAATGTGGTGAAAGAATCCCAAGGGTTGTTAATGGGGCAAATCTGGACCGCACCGATTGCGACGCCTACTAAAATCTTACAAGCCCAATACGCGAGAACCGCAAACTCTACAACGATTGATGTTTGGGCGCAGTCAGAGAGTAATCAGAAACTAGTTGTTACCGGCTACAAGATGCTAGGGACCGAGATGACTGCTGAGTCAACGCAACCTAGCGGTCCGTTAACGGGTCGATATCAGGCCCATATGGTATTCCCAGGTAATACCGCATTACCACCGGTCATTAATGTTGTTAATACCTCAAGCAATCCTGTTTTGAATACGAGTGCTGCACTGACTGACATTGTGCATATCAGTAAAGCAGAGTACGACCCTGCAAGTGGTTATCTGTGTGTGGCCGCAAGTTCCAGTGATAATGGCACTTTAACGGTTACCGCAGATCATTCAACGGCGACTATTGTGTTAGATAGTAGTGTTAAAAATGCCTGTCCTGGCGTGAATGCGAATGATTTGACTGCCTGGGTTCCATTTCCGTTAAACCGGGCGCCGAATAGTATTCGTGTGCTTTCCGGTCAATTTGGCGAGGCACAGCATCCGGTAACGGTTCTTGCTTTCAAACCTGATAATACGGCAATTTTGGAGGCAAAGGACGATGATTTAGGAAGTGTCTCTGGATCAGGTACGCAATCACTTAATGTAGGAACGAACGATTTTCCTTCTGGTTCTATACCTCTTGGTACTACATTTGTGGTCGTTGATCAACCCAGCATCACGGTCACTGATCCAGTAACGGGTGTCGTCAGTACGCAAATTGTTGGTACCGCAACGGGTTCAGCAGATGGTTCGATTTCGTTTACCCCCAATCCAGGGGCAGCAGGACAAGCTCAGTTTACCTATGTGATTAAAAACGCCACCAATGTATCCAACTTAGCAACGGCTAAACTAGATATTCAATTTGTAGCAACCCCTCCGACGGCTAATCCCGATAATTTTGCGGTATTGAGCACGAGCGCAGGATTTAATTTTATAGCGCATATCCTTAGTAATGATGTCGCCGCAATCGGAACAATTGCTCCTTCAACGGTACAAATTACAAAGCGTCCAGTTAATGGACAGATACTTGATAATGGCCCGTTCTACATACCAAATGGTAGCGCTGTGTCAGATAGCTTTGAATATACTGTGAGCGATTCGCAAGGATCCGTTTCCAACAGTGCCACGGTCGCTGTGGTGATTAAAGGCGCCGCTGAAACTATCAATATTACCCGCAACAAGGTTTCCAAAACCGGAACAGCACAGCGTTGGGATTTACGCTTTACTACGTCATGGTTTGGTGCGCCGCTTACGCCAATGGGAAGTTGCTCGTTGGTGTCCGTCGCGAATAAAACCATCACGCCACGATTAATCGCTAGTGTGAGAGCTGACGCTACCGGAGTATTTCAAATTCAAGCGGCTGCTACCAAACAGTATGACGCTACCAATTGGAGCGCTAGCGATGTGCCATTCATCCCGTCTAGAACGAACTACACGATTCATTGTAGTACCTCAAATGGAGGTACTAGAACCAGTAATGCTACCTCACCTTAATGCGGTATTGCACTTTACTGATCTAGATTGATCAGCCCCGGGCAGTTGATGGCGCTCAGGTGCGATTGTGCAAATTCCGATCACCATTTGGGAATAAGAATTAGCTGAACAGCAATAATTTATAAGCATCCATTTTGACAGGCCGCGAGTGACGATTGCTTTAATCAAAAGTCGTTCAACAGCCTGTCAATGGGTGTTTCGCTCTAAATTTCGGCAGTTTGATGAGCTAATCTTTGGGTGTCGCCAAGATAGCCCATCTTTTTAAACTGCATGCTCTAAACGATTTGAATTTACTTGTTTAACTTTCGGAATATTTGTTGCCTCTGTATATTTCGAAGTTAAGCAAAAAGGTTCAAATTTAAAAAATTAAAGTATAGAAAATTACTAAATTTGAAAATCTTCGTTTTAGTTCGTTGATTTCAATTAGAAATATAAATTGAGAAAAATAATCATGACTCATCAAAAGCTATCTTATGAATCTAAGCAATCAGTGAAGGTTGTGCCCCTGTTGATTGCCTTTGGGATGACGACGACAGCAGCCTTCGGAAGTTTCAACATCCCCACGGATGCACCGAGCAGCCCCTTATTTAATGCGACGCCGTTTAGTCAAAAATTATTGATGTTTGAAGAATTTGGAACTCAAGCGTTTCCGATAGTGGAACAGACGGACGCGCCTTTGTTGCCACCAGCATTAGGCTGTTCATCCGGTCCCGCCGGTGATCAACTGGATGCATTTCTCAGCACTCCTTCATTATTTCCGCTGCCGGGAGTCGAGTCAGACTCGACTAAGCATACTAATGCTTGGCTAAAAATGGCCAATACCTGTTTGAATGCCGGTTTAACCAACCCGCCGTTAGATGCGCGTCCGCCGGGACCGCTTTGGGCGCATCAACGCTGGGATGAATTTAAACCGACAGTTTTTTTTCAATCCGCGTTGACCGGAGCTCGCGTGAGCGGTGGGATGCGCGATAAATTTCAAATGCACGGTTATAAGAAAGGCGAATTCGGCCCGGGCGGCCTTTATTACAATGCGGTTTCCTCGATTACGGATAAAAAAATCAATACCGCATTTAATGGGACGACTCGAGGGATTGGCATTCGCATTCATCCATTAATGCCTGTACAAGATGCCAATTCGGTCTGGACCTTTGACGGCACACTTCCGCCAAAATTGTTGATGGCTCGGTACGGCAAAACTATTTTATTCCGTAACCATAATGCGCTGCCGATTGATATCGGCGCCAATAATGGTTTTGGTACGCATACCATTTCGACTCATGAGCATAACGGACATAATCCTGCCGAGAGCGATGGTTTTGCGCATGCTTATCTGTATCCGGGACAATTTTATGATTATCGCTGGCCGATGATTTTAGCCGGTTACGACAGTGTGAATACCGACGCCAGTAATCCTCGCGCAGGAACGCCAGATGGACAGGGGGGTATTGAAAACCTCAGAGGCGATCCGGGGGAAGTGATGAGTACCCATTGGTTTCATGATCACATGCTCGACTATACCGCGCAAAATGTCTACAAAGGCAATGCGGCGATGATGAATTATTACAGCTCTGTCGATCGGGGTCGTGAACCTGCTTCAGCGAACGAAGCCAAAAATGGCTCGGTCGGTTATCGTTGTCATTATGCCGACCCGGTCAACAATACGAACTTGTGTCTTCCGAGTGGCGCCAATATGGACTGGGGTAACCGCGATTATGATATGAATTTGGTGGTTGCTGATAAAGCCTGGGATTCTAAGGGACAATTGTTTTTTAATATCTTTAATACCGACGGTTTTTTAGGCGATCGGATGACCGTCAATTGGCAATATAAACCTTTCGTTGATGTACGTGCCCGTCGCTATCGCTTCCGTATTTTGAATGGCAGTGTTGCACGTTATTTTAAAATTGCCATTGTCGATGATAAAAATCAAGTTGTACCTTTCCATATAATTGGTAACGACGGAAATTTGATGGAGCACGCAGTGGCTTTTCCAAATAGTCAATCGGCAGCAATACCCACCCAATCGATTGCTGAACGCTTTGACATTATCGTGGACTTTAAAACGTATAAAGCAGGCAGAAAGCTGTATTTGGTCAATTTGATGGAACACGCCGACGGTAAAGGGCCGAAGCAGGAAATTCCGTTGGCCGATGTGTTAAGCGGTAAGTATAAGGCCGATGGTCTTAGCGGCGATCCGGCGGTCGGAAAATTTCTGGAATTTCGCGTGCAAAGCTATTCCGGTACCGATCTAAGTATGAATCCAGCGGATTATGTCGAGGGTAAAAATAAATTAGTGCCTAGACCTATCTTTACGCCAGATGAATTGGCCAACGCTAAACATCGAACTTTTGATTTTGTGCGTGGAGGGGGGACTAGTACGACTGATGCAAGTCCTTGGTCGATTAAGACCGATAATGGTGATGCATTAACTGCAGATCCTCATCGGGTGTCAGCCGCGCCGGATATAGGCTCAGTTGAAATATGGCACCTCAAAAATAATAGTGGCGGCTGGAGTCATCCGGTTCATGTTCATTTCGAGGAAGCCCAAATCTTATATCGTGGCGGCATTGCACCACCCATCTGGGAAAAATGGGCGCGTAAAGACGTATTTCGAGTTGGCCCTGAGAAGGATAGTACTGGAAGCGTCGATATCGCCATTCGGGTAAGAGAGTTTGCCGGCACCTACGTCGAGCATTGTCATAATACTCAACATGAGGATCACGCGATGTTACTGCGTTGGGATAGTCAGCAGCCAGGTACTTTGGTTGCCGTACCGACTCCGATGATGGACTGGCGCGGCGTATGGGCTGAAAATTCCGTAACTCTACCAACCTGGAAGACCGGCGATTTGGATGCTAAAGCAAATTTTAAACTTCCTTAATTGATGAGAAAGTGATCAGAAATGTCTAGCAAAATGACCAATTCGATACGCTTTGTCATTATTTTCTTCGGCATCTTGGTGGGCGGCCCTGCGTGGACCGCCCCCAAGGGGTCTCCTTGGGGCGCAGATTATTTCCCTAATGTGACGCTGGTGACGCAAGAGGGTAAAAAAGTTCGCTTCTATGATGATCTCCTCAAAGGTAAAGTCGTAGCGATTAATTTCATTTATACCCACTGCGTCGATAGCTGCTCCTTGGAAACTGCGCGTCTACTTAAGGTTGAAAAATTATTAAATGTGCATATGGGCAAAGAGATCTTTTTTTATTCGATTAGTCTCGATCCCAAAAATGATACGCCAGCCACACTCAAAAACTATGCACAAAAGTTTAATACCGGGCCGGGCTGGACCTTTCTGACTGGGAAGGAAAAAGACATTACCTTATTGCGTAAAAAATTAGGCCTATACAGCACGGATGCGGATGCTAAACAGTTAAGCAACCATAGCACCTCGTTTATGATCGGCAACGAAGCGAGCGGGCAATGGATTAGACGTTCGCCTTACGACGATTCGAAAATTTTGGCGCGTTTATTCGTAAATCGATTATTGAATCTCCCAGAGGCGCATGACGGCGAACAGGATTATGCTACTGCAACCACGAAGTATCTCGCTCCCGGTAAAGGTCAGGAAATTTTCAATTCTCGTTGTGAATCTTGTCATAGCCTTACGACTGCAGAAGGTATTGGTCCAGGTTTAGCCGGGATTATGCAGCGACGCGACAAGACTTGGTTGGTGAGTTGGCTCAAAGCGCCGAATAAGCTGATTGAGTCGGGTGACCCGGTCGCTGTAGGACTTTATAACCAGTATAAGCAAATAATGATGCCTAATTCGCGCCTGAGTGATCAGGACATTGAAGCATTACTGGCTTTTATGACGCAATCGACCTCGCCGCCTATCGAGCATGAACATTCAGCCCCCCTCTGATTCATCGGGTCAAATGACATAGTGCTAGCCACGTTCAGAATATTTAAGGTATCAAATCATGACCGCTCACCATTGCAACTTTACGCTCAATGTTAACAGTCGTTTATCGGCAATCAAGCAATCGAATTCAGCAAGTGTATTCGATATCAAGCATTTAGGTTCGATACCGATAATTTTGACCCTGCTCCACTATGGTTTGACGTTGCTAGTCGTCTGCATGCTCTGGCTGGGTTCAATATCAAATTGTCGGGCTGCTATAGAATTTTCGCCAATTTTTGGAGGTGCCGGTGGAACTCAATTTACCGATGCCGTTGCAGATGTTCAGGTGTTATCGGGTATTCAACTAAGTACCGGGAATGTGGTTTATTCGATTCAGGGGAGTACTCTGCTAGGTAATCTGCCTTTCCATGGTGGCACGGCGGGCACTTTAGTCTCAGTGACTTGGCCGGGGGATGAGTATTTGGTTCGCATGTTTGGCATTTATGGTAGCGTCATTGGCCAAATTAGTTTTGTCACCAATACCGGACGAATTTTAGGCCCCTTTGGGTCGGGAAAAGTCACCAATCCGACCAATTTTGATTACACTGTGCCGCTGGGTAATCGAATCCTCGGTTTTCACGGGCGGGCGAGTGCTTATCTGGATGCGATTGGCGTGATGTATGATCTGGTCCCTAATAATTTTGGCGCGGTATTTTTTAAAGATACGTTTGAACGCACCTCTTTTAATAATAGCGTTGGCTTGGGTGGCTTAACTCAAAACAACTTGGGTGATAGTCAATCGGATGTGTATAAAGATACGCGGCTATGGAATGCCGATGCAAATGGGATGGGGATTTTACATAACGATGGTTTATATCAAGATGTCTTTCCATTCAATGCCCATAGCGGCAAACACATGGTACAACTGGATACCGGGAAAAATTCCGGGATATCAACCAAAGTGAATTTAGTGAATGGCAGTGGCTATATTCTCCGGTTTTTTTACCGCTCGCAACAACTTAACACCGGCGAGGGAATGCACGCGGAACTTTCGGCACCCGGATTTTCAACAACAATCGACGTCAGTGATAAAAATGATTGGGCTGAAGCGATTCAAAAATTTTCCTATACGGGGCCGACTGGAGAGGTGTTATTGAAAATTACTGCGACTGGCCCTGAAAATGGCACAGGTGTGGTGCTAGACGATGTTACGTTAGAAACCGATATTTTCAGTATATTGACCCAGCCGAATGCGCTGACCGGCGTCCTTCCTCCGCCGGTTCCGGGACTACTCAGTTCTGATAGTAACCGAAGTGATATCGTTACGCCCATTGTGATCGATAAACAAGCCGCTATTGTTCTAGGTAAAGCCTTGTTCTGGGATCAGGCGGTCGGTAGCGATCAGATGGCTTGTGCAAGCTGTCACTATCATGCAGGTACCGATAATCGCTTTAAAAATCAGGTGTCTCCCGGCTTAAAACATGCTGCCAGCACTGGAACTACTTTTGAGACTACCGCGTCGGGCAAATTAAGCGGTCCAAATCATGTGTTAACTCGAAGCGATTTTCCGTTTAACCCCTTAAGTGATGATACAGTCGCTTCTGCCGGCACTTTTTCCGGTACTTTTTCCGGAACTGTGCTTAGCAGTAATGTGGATGATTGCGCTCGAAGTGTTGACAGTATTTTTCATGTTAAGGGTGTTGGAGTCAGGAATGTTGAGCCGCGCAATACGCCATCGGTGATAAATGCTGCCTATAACCATCGTAATTTTTGGGACGGTCGGGCAAGTAATGAATTTAATGGTGTCTCTCCCTTTGGGGCCAGAGATATTTCGGTCGGGGTGTTAATTAATAAAGCGGGTGTGCTGGAAAAACACGCCTTGAAATTGAAAAATTCAGCCTTGGCCGCTCAAGCGGTTGGCCCGGTCGGGAGCGATTTTGAAATGGCTTGTCGGGCCCGCCAATTTGCCGATGTTGGCCGAAAATTACTCAATCGCTCGCCTTTAGCCCTGCAATCGATTGCTGCCGATGATAGCGTGTTGTCAGCGATGCCAAGGATGATTGGGGCAAAAGGGATATATCAGGATCTCATTAAAAAGGCTTTTGCCCCTGAATATTGGAATGGAGTGTGTCAGGACCAATGTGGCAAACCAAATGCCGGGGTATTGCCAGAGTTATCTTATACCCAGATGGAAGCTAATTTTTCTATGTACTTTGGCCTTGCGGTGCAACTGTATGAAGAAACGCTGCGCTCGGACGATTCTCGTTTTGATAAGTGGAAACGGGGCTTGATCACCGCATCCAAAGCAGAACTTAATGGCGAGTTGATTTTTAATGGCAAAGGGGGCTGTAATATTTGTCACAATGGCCCGGCGGTGACGACCGCCGCAGTCTTGCAAACCGATAATAACGTGATTGAAGGCATGTTAATGGCTAATAATCGCATTGCGATTTATGATGTGGGTTTTTACAATCTAGGCGTGGTACCGAGCGATTTTAATCTTGGCGGGGGAGGGCTCGATCCTTTCGGCAATACCTTGACCTTCACGCGTCAATACATTCAAAATCAGTTTGTCGATGATTTTGGAGTTGAGCCGTGTGATTTCAATTTTAGTAATGGCTTATGTGCCAATAACAGCCCTGAGAAACGCAGTGTTCAGAGTCCGGCCGTCGATGGGGCGTTTAAAACCCCCTCGCTACGCAATGTCGAATTGACCGGACCTTACATGCATAATGGCAGCTTGTTAAATTTAGAGCAGGTGGTCGAATTTTATAATCATGCCGGCAATGTTGACAATCCTGATAAATTTCCGTTACAGGTGTTAGCATTGACCAAACAAGAAAAAGCCGATTTAGTGGTTTACTTAAAAATGTTTACTGATGAACGGGTTCGCTATGAACGAGCTCCGTTTGATCATCCTTCGCTAACCATTCCCCACGGACAGGTAGGCAATGAAACTGCGGTGACCGCGGGTAATCCATTGAATAAGCAATTTGCTCTTGACGAGATTAAATCGATCTCAGCCCTGGGAAAGAATGGTAGCACTAAAGCGTTAAGTGTCTTTGAGGCTCAATTGAAATAATGTTGGAAGTTTTAAAGGGTTAGCTCGGCTATTAACCGTCTTAATGTGGTGCAATCCATCAATCATAATGGATGCTCCGGACTAAATGCGACTGCGGAAATTCTGAAACTATTACCTTCAAAACTCACATCACGATTTACAATCACACGCTTATCATTTGGAAATAGCGTTAACTTTTTTAATTCAGATTTTATTTCTACTTTGTTAGATTCAATCTGCACCTAACTTATTGATTTAATTTAAAGTGATGAAATTTTCAATCAAATGCGCATTTTATGGAAACCTGTAAAAAAACCACTAAACGAGATTGCCGCACGATTTATTAATTTTCGCCATCGCTACCGAGAGCATTTTGACAGCAAAACACGATCTGTTTTACGTCTGCGTCAAATTATCTAAAGGGACTCATGCAAGCCATCCGAAAAAATATGGAACGCATGGAGGAGCATGTGGTAGGCGCAGATGATCAAGCGTTACAGTACATGCTCACTGATCTTGCCCTGATAATGTGGTCAGTTGATAATTGCTTTACAATGATAATGTATAGCGTTATTGTTAGGCGGATTCAACTCCGAAGTGCAATCGCCAATAATAGGATATTAAGGAAGGCTAACTGATATAGTGCCAAGCTTTTTTCTATCCGACTAAAGACGAGAATGAACTTGAAAGACTACCATCAGTTAACCCAAGCACTAAGATACC
>CANNKG010000159.1 GCA_947505105.1 Methylococcaceae bacterium
CTTAGTGCTTGGGTTAACTGATGGTAGTCTTTCAAGTTCATTCTCGTCTTTAGTCGGATAGAAAAAAGCTTGGCACTATATCAGTTAGCCTTCCTTAATATCCTATTATTGGCGATTGCACTTCGGAGTTGAATCCGCCATTTATAAACGATTGGGCACACTCATTCAATGGATCACAACGTTACAGCTTTTCAAAAGAAAATTAATGGCGTAGTGCGCTTGCCGGTTCTGGCTAAAAACATTCAAAAAATATTGAGTTTGTTGTCCGACGAAAATATCAGTTACAAGCGATTGGCTGAGGAAATAGGTTATTACCCCGAATTAGCCGCTCGCTTGATCTCACTGGCAAATTCAGTCTGGATGTCACCAGCCCAGCCGATTGTCGATCTTGAAACCTGTTGCATTCGCTTAGGTTTTGCAATGGTAAAAAGTGTGAGTTTGGCGATTATGATTGCGTCAAGTTTTGATTCTAGGCGTTGCGCAGGTTTTGTGCCGGAGCGCTTTTGGATAAACACTATGCTGGTCGCTGAAACGGCTAATTTGATCGCTCATCAGTTACCACCGGCCCAACGCTTTATAGAGCTTCGGCAATCTGCCCAAGTTGCTGGATTGTTGCATCAATTGGGGTTACTTTGGTTGGCAGATAATTTACCCTTTGAAACCGATCAGGCACTCAAGGCACATTCTTTGGAGCCGACCTTGTCAATAGCTAAAGCCTTGACGAAGTATGTCGGTGCCGATTATTTCGAAGTAAATGCTTGGTTGGCTGAGCAATGGAAGTTGCCCGAGATTATTAGCATTGGGATGCGCTATCATTTGGATGTGAGTTATGTGGGTCAATATTCCGAAATTACGCTATTGCTGCGTTCTGCGATAGCAATGGTGGACGCGCATGACGAAGCTCAACAAGAAATTGCCGAACTGGATGAATTAACTCGTCTGGATATCGATTTTGCTAAACAGACCAACATATATCAACAATTGCTTACTCAGCAAAATCGCCTCAAAGAACTGTCGAAATTTTTGTTTCAAATATAAAAAATACTTTATTTGCTTGTTGAGATTTAGTTTGTTTTGAGGATATTTTCCTCGGGCGATCCGGTTCGGATGTGAATTTCCCGTTGCGGAAATGGAATGATGATATTGTGTTCTCTGAAGGCTTTTTCGAGTCTTATATGAAATTGATGAGTGACTTGTAAGCGTTCGGGGAGAATGCCAACATAAATTCTCACGGAAAAATCCAGAGAGCTTTCGCCGAAGCCGACAAATAAGGCACTGGGCTCAGGAGTTTCCAATACTTCGGGAATCGATGTTATGGTCTCAAGCATCAGTCGGTGAGCCAGCTCGATATCAGAACCGTAGGCGATACTGATTGGAATCACGACGCGGGTGATTGGATTGGTCAGCGTCCAATTAATTAATTGACTGGTGATAAAGGTTTTGTTCGGCACAATGAGTTCCTTTTGATCATTATCAATTAAGGTAGTCGCGCGCATTTGGATTTGATTGACGGTACCGGTGATATCTCCTACTGTAACCGTATCGCCCACGCGAATCGGACGCTCGAACAATAAAATAATGCCCGACACGAAATTGGCAAAGATTTCTTGTAAGCCAAAGCCCAAGCCTACGCTCAGCGCCGCTGCAAGCCACTGCACTTGTGACCAACTGCCGCCTAATTCATTCGCCACTGTGATAAACGCAATCGTAATCAGAAAATATTTGGTGAGCTGGTTGATCGCATAACGACTGCCGGCCTCAAAGACAAAACGCCGGTAAACCAATATCTCCATGAGACCTGTGAGGTTACGTATCGTGATCACGGCAATGAACAGGAGTATGCCGGCGAAAAATAAATTAGTCAGCGTCACGGCTTGCGAAACTTCCTGCCCATCAATCAGGGTGGAATATTCCCAGAGTTGGACCTGATCTAAAATTGAAATGGCGGGCACCATGTCTTGCCATACGACCCAACCGCCAATCAACAATAATAAGGCCAGCGTTACATTTAAAATTTGCAAGGTTTGGGCATTAATGGCTGGAATATCCAATAACTCCTGGCTAGGTGGAATGCGTAGGTTTTGTTCGTTCTCTCCGTGGGCCGATACCTCTGAGCTGGATATGGGGAGACTGCCGGTTAACGGTCGATTTTCGGCGGCTAGTAATTCAGCTTGTCGGGCGTTTTGAGACGCAAGTTGTCGATTAACCACCATCAGCCAGCGTACCACCAATTCATGGACGATAATCGCTGTAAAAATCATGCGCATCGAAATGACCAGTTTTTCCTGTAACTCCAGTGCGCTTTGGTAATAACCGCTCACCGCAAAACCGATAATGATCAACGGAACAAGGATGATCCCGCAATACCAGACGAGATAAAATCGAGTCAGCCAGTGGTTTGGATTTTCGCGAACTTTCCTGGGTAAAATCTCATTTTTGGGATGTAGCAGTGTTCCCAGGATGAAGGAAAGCGTGAGCATTAGAATAATTAAAGCCAAACGTCCAAGACTATCACTATGCCCGATATTGTCGGCGGCATTGGTCATGTGAATGATAAACACACTCGGCACCACCAGATAGATCGCCCATTTTAGTTGTTGGCGAATCAAGTTGATCGTGTTTTTGCGCCAATGAAAATGTTTACGTGCAATCCCTTCAGGCGAGAACAAATGATAGAAAAATTGAAGAAAAAATAACGGGATAGCTGAGGCTTTTAAACCCATGCCGACCGCTTTGGTAAAATTTGCCAGTTGCATGTTACTACTGAGAAACCAGCCCAGGTAATTAAACAGTAAGGCTAAGGGGGCAACGAGGATAAGGGTGAGTCCTAGGTTTTGAATGGTATAGCCAAATTTATCGGTGGAGGGTTTGGATACTTTATTATTGATTTCGCCGATCAGGGTTTTGAGCTGATGTTTATATTGCTGCAGAATAATTAAGGTTAACAAGGCGAGGGTGCCTAGAAAATAATGATCAAGGAAGGTCATGAGGGTATTTTGGGTTAATAATAACCCGTTGGATGGCGAGAATAACCAACGGATCGATTGATAAACTTTGAACGGATAATCAAGTCCGATCGGCAGTGAACTGGGAACCCACAGCAGGCGTTTATCAAGATACGCCGCGTATTTTTTAGCCTGATTTTGTAATTGTTGTCTGGAAAAATCGACATCCCCCAATATGCGCAAATATTCGACGTAGATACCGGCTAACTTGTCCAGCAGCTCTTTTTGATTGTTGAGCAAAATTCTCAATTCTGCCTTGATTCTAAGTCGTTGGTCGTTAGGAAGATCGGGGCTGACATCTTCTAGCATCAAACGCTTGAGTTCTGCGTCAATATCCCGGATCTGTTTCAAACGATCTTCCACTTTGAGCTGTTCAAGACTTGCAAAATCGGTTTCGGTTTGCAGCGCTTCCGATTTAAGTAAAAATTCGTCTTTGATGACCAGATTGCGTCGCTGTTCTCTTAACAATTTACCGAGTGCCGGGCTAAGACCGGCTAGGTTGATTTTTTTCTCGGCACTTTTGAAATTGGATTCGATGGCGCTGGCTTGGTTATCGACGTTATTTTTCTGCGCCGTGTACTGTTCCAGTCTTAAAGTGACGGTCTGTAAGTCGCGGCTATATTGGATATTTTCGCGGGTAATGCTTTGAATGATCCGATGCTTGTTTTGGATTTCCTTTTCGACTTGAGATTGTTCCTCGCGCATTTTGTGGGCTTCCTGCTCCCGTCGAATTGCCAATTCCTCTTCGATATTTTCGATGGTGGGTTGGAGGGCTTGTTTCTTCAAGTTAAGTAATTGCAGATTCAGCTTTAGCAATTGCATGCGTACGGGATTGCTAATCGCTTCAAAATCATACATTTTTAATTCAGCCGTGCGCGCTTCGATCAGGGTTTTCAAACTGAACTGTAAAGCTTCAACTTCCGGATGGGACTGAATTTCACTAAGCAATGTGGAGAATTTTTGTTGCGCCGATTCCAGCGCTTGTTTGGCGGTAACCGTCTCAGTGCGAATCAGTTGTGGGCGACTATTTTGCACCACAAGCTCTGATTCCAGTTTTTTAAGGGCGTCATCGATCTCGCTAAGTTTGCCTTTTTCGATGATATAGCGTTGTTCCAATTCGTCGGTTGGAATATTTTGAAAATATTCGGTCGTTTTATCTTTGAGATGCGTTTCGGCGTGAATGATGTCCGTTTGTAGCGCTTTAACTTTGAACGGAGCGGTTTTTAAAGCATCTTGGAACAGCAGGGTTTGGGATTTGAACCATTGGGTATTTTCCAGATTTTCCTTGGTCGCTTGGTAATGTGAAATGATCTTGTTTTTAATGGCTTCATCAAGCCCTTGCTTATCGGTAATCGATTTTATTTTATTATTGAGCGTATCAAGACTCAATTCTCCAGTGATTTGAGTAATTTCATTCGCCGCATTTTTGTCGCGCTTGGTCTCGGCATGAACAGTCAATGCAAGCACGCAGCTGAGCACAAAAAAGCTGAGCTGGGATAGCGTTATTAATAGACGTAGTGGGCTAACATTGGTTTTTGATGGCATGGGAATTGAAAATTAGGGGATATCAAAGCAAGTGACGAGGAAAATCGGATCTTGAACCGTTCAAGGATGACTTAAAAGCCGAATAAGGGTTAAATTAAGTAGTTCGATTGACATTATAGCCTCTGAAAGTAAAATGACACGCTGATTTATCTAGTGTAAAGCTTTGGAAAGCCGGGCATTTGAGTGACTCATGAGCGTATTATTTTACGGATAATGATGCGGAACAAAAATTAAATAACCTGGAAAAATTCGATATTTTTCTGTAAAAATTTCATAAAGCTACAGGCTTAGTTTTATACAGCGATATTCAAACTCTTCCGTACGGAGCCGTGCTTTATTGACGGTATTTAATTTTTAGCGGACTCGCAAACTATTATTGACTTGCGAAGAACTGTTCATAGTTAATTATGCTTAATTTATACTTTTTTTCAAAGAATTACACATTTGATCTATTAATTTTACTCTAATCGGGAAGGTATCAGTGAGCCACACATTATATGAAGCAAATGTCCAACGCGTACAACGTTGCGAATTAGCCGTACCGGGGTCTAATCCGGAAATGTTTGAAAAAGCGCTGAAAAGTGGCGTTGACTTTGTGTTTCTGGATCTTGAGGATGCAGTCGCGCCGGATGACAAATTACGCGCTCGCGCAAATGTTATTCAGGCCATTAACGAACTGGATTGGGAAGCTCATGGGATTACGGTTTCGGTCCGTATTAACGGCTTGGATACCCAATATATGGTGCGTGATGTGGTCGATCTCATCGAACAGGCCGGTCATAAACTCAAAACCATTCTGATTCCTAAGGTGGGAGTTTATGCCGATGTCTATATGGTTGAAGCGATGATCAATCAGTTGGAGATGCAGCAAGGTCTTAAAAATCGTATTGGCATTGAATGTCTGATTGAAACTGCTTTGGGTATGGCTAATGTCGAAGATATCGCCAAACAAGGAGCTTTGGGTGGGCGTCTGGAGGCGCTGCATTTTGGTGTTGCCGATTATGCGGCGAGTAATCGGGCGCGCACCACCAACATTGGTGGCTTAAATCCTGATTATCCAGGTGATCAATGGCATGCTGCGATTAGTCGCATGACGGTCGCGTGTCGTGCTTATGGACTGCGGCCGATTGACGGGCCTTTTGGAGATATCAAAGATCCTGAAGGTTATAAACACGCTGCGCGTCGGGCTGCTGCTTTAGGCTGCGAGGGTAAATGGGCGATTCATCCGAGTCAGATCGAACTGGCGAATGATGTGTTTACGCCACCCGAGGCTGAAATCACCAAAGCCAAGCGGATTTTGGAGGCATTAAAAAAAGCGGCGGCCCAAGGTAAAGGTGCCGCAGCGCTGGATGGACGATTAATCGACGCAGCATCCGAAAAAATGGCGAACAATGTCGTGAAAGCTGCCGAGGCGATTGCGGCCAAAAAGGCGTTACGTGGATAATGTCAGCATGGTTAACGTTATGAGCGTTTAAGTATGCTTTAATAGTAGTTCCCGAACATTTTATGGCTGACCCGGTTGGGGTCATTTTAATTGGTTACACATACTAAGAGGTGCTATGGATATTCATGAGTATCAGGCGAAAGAAATTCTGAGCGGTTACGGCGTCAAGATTGCCGAAGGCGGCTTGGCTTACAGTCCTTCAGACGCCGTTCAACGCGCAAGAGAAATCGGGGGTAATGTTTGGGCGGTTAAAGCGCAAATTCATTCAGGCGCGCGCGGTAAAGCCGGTGGCATTAAAATCTGTAAAACTCATGATGAAGTTGAAGCCGCTGCCGAGGCTTTATTGGGCAGACGTCTGGTTACTCATCAAACAGGTCCAGCCGGTAAAGTTTGTAATCGATTGTACGTGGAAGCGGGTACCGAGATTGCGAAAGAATTGTATTTTTGCTTTTTGGTCGATCGAACTACTGAACGGATTGTGATGGTAGGTTCTGCGGAAGGTGGGATGGATATTGAGGAATTAGCCCTGCATAAACCTGAAGCGATTACCAAGATTTATATAGAACCTGCGGTCGGTTTACAGGCTTTTCAGGCACGCGAAATGGCATTCGCGTTAGGGCTCGATGCTGCGATAATCAGCCATGCGATCAAAACCATTAAAGGCTGCTACCGCGCTCTGCGTGATCTTGATGCGAACATGCTCGAAATCAATCCCTTGGTCTTGACCAAAGCCGGTGAAATTGTTGCGCTCGACGCCAAAATGGGCTTCGATGACAATGCCTTGTTCAGACAATCGAAAATTTCCGAACTACGCGATAAAACTCAGGAAGACCCGCGCGAGATGGCGGCGGCTGACCGCGGTTTGAGCTATGTCGGTCTGGATGGCGATATCGGCTGTATGATTAATGGCGCAGGCCTTGCGATGGCCACGATGGACATGATCAAATTAGCCGGTGGCGAGCCTGCTAACTTTTTGGATGTGGGCGGCGGCGCGTCAGCGGAACGGACTGAAAAAGCCTTTCGTCTGGTTTTGGCCGACAAGGGCGTTAAAGCAATGTTAGTCAATATTTTCGCTGGCATTAACCGGTGCGACTGGATTGCTGAAGGCGTTGTGCAAGCGGTTAGAAAACTGGATATGCAAGTCCCGCTGATTGTCAGACTTTCGGGAACCAATGTTGAAGAAGGTAGGAAAATCATTGCGGATAGCGGGTTACCTATCATTACCGCCGATACGCTGGCGGAAGCTGCTGAAAAAGCGGTTCAGGCACGTAACGAAGTCGTTGCAAGAGAACAGGGTTAGGCAAAACGATGGCTATATTTATTAATGAAACAACACGAATCATTGTTCAGGGTTTTACCGGAAAAATCGGTACTTTTCATGCTCAGGACATGATTAACTACGGTTCAAAGGTTGTCGGTGGCGTGACGCCGGGCAAAGGTGGTCAAACGCATTTAGGTTTGCCGGTGTTTAATACCGTCAAGGAAGCGGTTGCCCAGGTTGGTGCTGAAGCAAGCATTATTTTTGTGCCGCCTGCATCAGCCGCGGATTCCATTATGGAAGCCGCTGATGCTGGCATTAAATACTGCGTTTCGATTACTGACGGAATTCCAACCCAGGATATGATGACGGTCAAAAATTTCTTGCGTCGTTTTCCGGTTGAAGAACGCATGATCCTAACCGGCCCAAACTGTGCCGGGACTATTAGTCCGGGTCGCGCGATGCTTGGTATTATGCCGGGACACATTTATATACAGGGTTCGGTTGGGATTGTCGGACGTTCCGGAACGCTGGGCTATGAAGCTGCAGACCAGATGCGTGCTTTGGGCATCGGTATCAGTTCTTCGGTGGGTATTGGCGGTGATCCGATTAATGGGAGTTCGCATCGAGATATTTTCGAGAAATTTGAAGCCGATCCGGAAACTAAAGTCATATTAATGATCGGTGAAATTGGCGGACCACAAGAGGTTGAAGCCGGTATCTATGCCAGCAAGTACATGTCCAAACCGGTAGTTGCTTATATTGCCGGATTAACGGCTCCAGAAGGCCGCCGAATGGGCCACGCCGGCGCGATTATTTCGGCACAGGGCGAAAGTGCTGCAGAAAAGGTTGCCATGTTGAGAGATTTAGGCGTACATATTGCGCCGACGCCTTCAGCGATGGGCGAGACCGTGGCCGCAGTTTTGGCTAAATTGTAAAATTAAACTATAGTAAAAAAAAGCCGTGGCCGGATTGGCTGCGGCTTTTTCTTAGCTTGAGCCATTCAAGTAAAACTGGCGTAAAACTATTTTTCCCTTCCTTTGCTTTAGCACACTTGGTCTTATTCGAGGTCGTTGCTGACTCGAACCTTATTATTCACTCAATACTTCATGGCAAATTTTAAAACTCACATTGTAGTGGCTACCGCGACCAGTGGTTTAGTGAGCGTTACCTGGTTAATGATGCATCTGGCCACGCCTTGGGAAGTGGGGGGGTATTTTCTGCTGGGTGCGCTGGGGGGCTTATTGCCCGACATTGATTCCGATAAATCGGCACCGTTAACGATGATTTTCTTCCTGTTGTCGATCTATTGTGCGTTTGCCTTCGTGTTTACTATGGCGCTGCAGTATAGCTATCTGGAATTATTGTGTTTGTGGTATGCCCTGTATTTTGGTATCCGTTATCTGGTTTTCGAGTTTGTGATCCGCGTGACCGTGCATCGAGGTATTTTTCATTCGATCCTGGCGTTGGTTTTTGTAGCGGTATTGACGGTCGATCTTAGCTATTATTTTTTTAACCGAGCGATCAATGTCGCCTGGACCAATGGCTTATTTATCGGCATCGGTTACGGTGTCCATTTGTGTTTGGATGAACTGTATAGCGTTGATTTGCGCGGAAGACGCATCAAGAAATCATTTGGAACCGCGCTCAAGTTACTCAGTATTAATAATCTACAAGTGAGTTTGCTGATGTTTGGGTTGCTACTCGGTTTAATCGCATACACGCCGCCCTTTACAAATTACTTCAGTCGAGTCGAAACCGCTTTCGAGCAACAAGATTTGCGTCACAAATGGCTTCCGCCGAAAAATCTTTGGTTTAAAGGATTATTTGGGTAAGTCCTTACTTAGCCAGTCAATATCAAGTCGTAAGTTTTCGACTTCGATCAGACTAAATAAACTGAACCCCAATATGATTGGTTTCATCAATTCTGCGCACAATAACTTTTTTAATGGGCGCATCCGGAAAATCCACTGAATGCAATTCGATAACCTCGCCAATTTTTGGAACGAGATTATCATTACTACAATTAATTAATAAACCGCCATCCGATAAATTTAAAGTATAAGCAGAAATCGATTCATTCGACGCTGTTACTAATTGAATCGCACTGTGGTGATACAGTCTTTCATGCTGTCTACGATCATTTTCACTTCTTGCTGTTGCATAAATTTTCATTATTGTGATCCATGTAGAAGAGTTAACGGTGCTATCTATATTGCCTGTGTACAGAGCCATGGTTTAGTGGGCAAATTATTCAATGCTTGTTTTCGGAAGCTGTGGTTAGCCAGACGCTCGTAAGAGTCATTATCAATGTTTAAAAGTTCTTTTTTCAAGATTATAGCTACGATATTTCTCGTCGATAAATGGTTTTTCATCCGGCAAGTCTTGCAAAAAAACTATCAAAGGCACAGACTATATTTACTAGTATAGCTCATCTTTTCATGCCTGTTATCTATATGGTTACCTGCTTTTTTGATGAGATCTTTCTTAGATTTAAGGCTGGGGGCTAAATGAGCGCATTATATTTATTCAAGCGGATGATAAATCACTGTATCGTAATTCACGCTAGAGGTTTTTCTGGGCTTTACTATCGTGATTGGCGGCACAATCAGCTGGTTTTTTTGAGTTCACGCCTAACAATATTACTGTGGTTGCTATTGGTCGGTTACTTGCCGGTAGCCGAAGCAGAGCCAGTAGTTAATATTAAATCACTCCAAATTTCTCAAAAAAATACACAGAATATTTATGTGCTTAGTTCTGAGGGTAAAATTATTAACAGCAACGATGGTGGAAAGTCGTGGGAGATGTTCATCGAGGAGAATTATATTCCAGGCCTTCCAACTTTGAGAGTTCATGCTCTGGCACTTGATCCTGAAAATCCCAAAAAATTTTATGTCGGGAATGGTAGTGGTTTATGGGTATCCACTAATTCTGGGAAGAGTTGGACAAAAAATAATGATGGCTTGATTTTTCTTGATGAGTTTGATAAACCAAGAATTCCACATGTAGACAATATCGCGATAAATCCACTACGTCCAGAGCAAATTATAATCAGTACATACGGTCCTCAATCCGAAGCTAGATTATTTCGCAGTGAGGATGCTGGTAAACACTGGCAACTTGTCTATTCAGTTATTGTTCCTGAAGGTTATATTAAGATAGATGAATTGATCTATGATCCAATAGAAGTGAATAATATCTTTGCTAGTACCACAGTAGGGTTATTGAAATCTATGGATGAAGGCAAAACTTGGAAGCAAGTTTATTCGCTCTTAAAGGAAAAACAACATAATAGTTCTGACATCCCGTTTAGAAAACTTAGGGTTACCCATGTTGATAAACAACGCATCTTTGCAGAGGGACTTACCAAGAATTTAATTAAGTCTGAGGATGGGGGAGTGACTTGGCAAGAAATGGAAGAAGCATGCAGCAATTATACGATTGCACCTTCAGCTCCGAATATCCTATATGCCAACTGCATTATTCGTGACTATTTTGGATCGGGACAGGAAAAAGGTAGCTTTATTAAAAGTCAAGATCATGGACAAACTTGGTCGATTGTTGAAAAAGTCCCGCATTTTAAAAATTTACAACTTCATAAGCTGACTGTCGATCCAATCAATCCCAACATTATCTATGCCGGTCGAGATGGCGGTGGGCTCTATAAATCCAAGGATGGTGGTAAAACTTGGCGGAGTTATAAAAAAGGGTTGATTCATGATAGTGACTTTGTTTACTTTTCGCCCTTACAACAAGCCCTTTTGAAACAAGATACGGCGAGATTACGAAAAGTTTTGGCTAAAAACCAACACGTCAATGAATTTTTAGATCCCTCTAAAGGTTTTTTAAATTTCAATGGACTTTTACAAATGGCGGATTCAACTCCGAAGTGCAATCGCCAATAATAGGATATTAAGGAAGGCTAACTGATATAGTGCCAAGCTTTTTTCTATCCGACTAAAGACGAGAATGAACTTGAAAGACTACCATCAGTTAACCCAAGCACTAAGATAC
>CANNKG010000160.1 GCA_947505105.1 Methylococcaceae bacterium
AGGATGTCGAGGAGGTGATGAAAAAACTTAACCATCGACCACGGAAAAGCCTTAACTATAAAACACCTCATTCAGTCTTTTTTGCAGAATCTTTGCCGAAGGCCGCATGACAACTAGGATTGCACTTCGGAGTTGAATCCGCCCAACTTAAAATAATCAATATCACACATGAACAAGGATAACGGTTCTTTTTGACGCAATGCGAGTTTAAATTCGCGAGTTAACGTTTCATCAAAATTGCGCCGATTAGCTAACCCTGTTAATTGATCAAAGAACGACAGATACTGCAAGCTTTCATTCAGTTTAAGTAATTCTATCTGAGCCGCTTGTAATTTTTTACGCATCAGATAAATCCGTTCCATCGCAGCTATTTGTAAATTCAAACGAACCGGATTGATCGGTTTGGCAAGATAAGCATCGCCCCCGGCATTAATACAATCTGCATACGAATTATCATCCGCTTTTGCCGTTAAAAAAATAATCGGAAACCAATTTTCTTGTTGAAATGCCCGAATTGCCACAGTAGCCTCAAAGCCATTCATTTCTGGCATTTCAACATCCATAAGAATTAAATCAACATCTTCATGCTGTCGGACATAATCGAGCGCCTGTCGGCCATTTTCTGCGAGCACGGCAATATGTCCCATATCGATAATAATTTCGGCAACTAACCTACGAATGACTAAACTATCATCCACCACCAGAATTTGCATTGCTTTCATAAAACCACTCAGCACCGTTATTTGAAATATCCAATTCGATATATCCTTTAAGCTTAGCTAAAAAATACCAATTTCAAAAGCGTTACTATGACATTTTTTGAATTATTTGCATTTACATTTCAATTTGGTTGAATTAATAGCCGTTCTGAGAACAACTGCTCCTTCCTAACGACCAGCTCTATGAAATGTCTTTCAATTCAATCTATTGAGGCCGTTATATACAGATTAGATGCTTGGTATCATCCGACCGAGCGATGATGGGGGCGCAACATATATGCTCGACCTTATGAAAAAATTAAAATAGTGGTCATTATTTAGATAATTTCCGACAAACCTACCATACCAGCAATCTGATCAAATACCAGTTTATCCGTTTCAAAACTACAGTGATTAAGGTATGGTTTGAAAATGCAACATCATCCCCATGTCCTCATGCTCAACCAAATGACAGTGATAGACATAGTCGCCGAGATATCCGGGCGGGAAATATACCAATAATTCAACCAACTCGTTTGATTGAACTCGAACCGTATCATGGCGCGCGATACCATCAAAATCAAGCGCTCGAGGGACTGCAACAGGGTCAAAAGTACCGGTTGCATTTAATACCCAACGGTTAGTGACCACAAAATTAACCAAATGCATGTGGAAAGGATGCATATCTACGACATCAACTGGCGTGAAATTACCAATATTGGCGACATACCAACGCTCATAAGTCCCTGCTTTGGGTTGAAAACTAGGGGCATGAACCGTTGGGTAACTCATTGTAGGACTACCGATGATTGGCGGGTTAGCACTTTGAAAGAAAGTTGTCCGAAGCACACTGTAGGTTTTCGATGCTAAATGATTACCTGGGGCAGGATTCGGGGCCGCCGTGTCAACATCGAAAGGTACCGACCAATCGGGCCCCATTCCCGCTTCCCCTAACTCCCATATTTGGGTATCTTGCCAATCTCCCCCCGAAATAGGGTAAGGCGGTGGAGTCGAAGAGGACGGGGTATTATTATTCATTAACAGCACAAAACGGTTGCGAACCTCCTGTGTTCCAAAGACATTGGCTGGATTCGGCTTTAACTTACCGGAGGCAGTGTCTAAAACAAAACCCTTGTCATCGCCATGAGTTTTTAGCAATTGATCCAATGCCAGGGTATTCAAAGATGTCGCACCAGGGACGGTCGAACTTGGCAAACAGAACTGCATAATATTCGCCTGCCCAAGTTTTAAAGCGTTATTTAATGAGGCATCGGTCGGGGAATTGGGGACAAAAACGGATAAACCGTCCGACTGGAAAATGCCTTCGAGTCCCCGTGTTTTCGGATCGGGTGGTGTAAATAAATAAGTCGGCGTATTGATGAAATTACTCACGAGCGCCAAATTGACTAAACGCAAACAATTCACTTTGGTCAACGCAACATCCGTCAAATCCAGTAACACATCCAATCGCTCACCCGGTGCAAGCAGCAAATAATCAGTTGCATTCAATTTTGATGAAGGAGAAATCAAACCGGCTTCGTTACCAATAACCCGCAAACAGTCGCTATACCAAATCCGTGAACTGTGATTGGCATTAGCCCACCAAAATGGATCCATTAGCGCCAGAGCATAGGTTCGCGCATTCGATCCGTTGAGAATACGCAGGCGATAAATTGCTCGATTGACTTCATGGTAAGGCGTGGCCCGACCATTGACGAATATTGTTTCGCCAAGGAATTCAGGCCGATAAAATCCATCCGGCGCAAAATCAGGATTGTTACAATCGGTAGGAATGCCTGCCCAGTAATCAACTGCATGAAAATTACAATTCAAATTTCGATCTTGAATGACCAGCGGCAGTTCTTGTTGTTTACCGCCAATCAGATTGAAAATATCGGTATCTGACTGATCCCTAATAAAATAAAGCCCGGCTAATCCTGCATGCACTTGCGGTGCAGTATTATCCATTGCGTGATCATGAAACCACAACATCGCCGCGCGTTGCTGATTAGGATAGATATAGGTCAAAATCGACGGAAAACCGTAGGGATTACCGACATAACCCGCCGGTTGCAAGGGCCAGCCATCAGCATCATGCTGGACCTTGCCACCATGTAAATGGGCAGCGACGCCAACCGAGGGTTGCATCATAGGTGTAGGTGCGATACAAATCGCCCCCATCGGCACCGGATTAATAGGCGGCGCTTCCTGCATCGCCGACATACCTGGCATAGGCTTCATTCCCACTAGGGTATTGATCCAGTTGATCGTACATGGTTTATTCCGCGTGACGTTGATAACCGGCCCCAAATAATTGCTTAAGACACTAGTGCCCGCTGGTTGCGGCGCAGGTACCTTGACATAGCACCAAGCATTATTTAGCATCGGTGTGGTATTGTTTTTTAACCTGACTCGACGAGCCTCAATCTGAAGATTTACGGGTTTTGAGGGGTTATTAATTACGGTAAAAACCGTTGGTAATTTATTATCGAACATTCTAATTCTCCGACAGACATATAGTTAGACTGGGTCAACCTTGTTAGTAACGTTTTCGAAACAATAAAAAGCTAAATGAATATAGACATCACTGTGACGACTGGGTCATAAATCTTGAGCGATATAAAAATTATTTTACACTTATCAATTTGACATCTTCACTACTCAAATGATTCTTTTCATCCGGTCCAATAAATAGCTGATAATTGCCGATAGTTATATTGCTTTTATTTAATTTTCCATAGACACTCTTCAACCATTCTTTTAACTCTAGCGCTTTACTATAATCTTTAAATTTCAATGGTAATAAACTACCATCTTCAACTTTCACATGAATTAGTCCATTATCCTCCAATGAAATATTATATAAATTTGATTGCCCTTCTTCCTTAGGAACAAGCTCTCGATGTATTGGCCCGGTTTCGCCTGATTTTATTTCAACCTCGTCATCACCTTCAATAACGGTCTCATCACCTTTGTTTACATGTCTAGTATAGTAATTCAATATGGCGGTGACTTTGACGGGAAGATCTTGTATAGATGGAAGTCGTTCTGCCTTCCGAGATGTTAAATTTACTTTATTAGGTGAGATGGGTTTGTTTTTTAAAAAAAGTGAACTAATCTCGAAAAATTCATATGGTACAAGTTGAGGATTTTTTAACTCAATTTCTGCATCAAAAATAATATTATCGGTTAATCGAGTATTTTCATTACCTGTTAGAATAATAGTTGCATCTGTTTCACTTAGAATCGCCGTGGCATGCGCATACTGTCGACTAAGTTTTTTACCTTCTTCTAGTGATCGTGAGTACTCTAGTTGCCCATCGACTTCTCCGACTTTTGCTACAGGTGCTGGATCGGGGTCTGTTGCCTTAACTGTTACGCTACCAGTGAATTGACGTTTAGAGGTTAATGTGCCAATTTCAATGGTTTCATGGTTAGTTGCGAATTTATCCCATGATAGAAATTTAGCACCTTCTAATTTTAAATGTATTGTGGCTTGATCTAATCTATCCGCTGGAAAAATCGGAGTGTCTGCGACTTGAACTACGATCCGACGTTTGAACTTTGATTTTACAGTCAGAGCCGATTTTGGTTTGATTTCAAAAGATTTTGCTAAAGAAGCTAAGAACTCATCTGGATTATTGTACATAGTTCCAAGAACTTTGATGGCTTCAGCTTGGCCTTTTTCAGATAACAAAGTAATCGTTTCATCAACAGAATTTTGCTGAGGAACATCTAGTGTGAATATATCAAATCTTACTGGTATATGATTATTTATCGTTTCTTCTATTTTAATTTTACTATAATAGTTATTTAGTTCAGTGCCGCATCCTGAAATTCCTGCAAAAAAAAACAGCGCTAGAGATTTCAATATTAATTTCATAAAAATTCCTCATTTAATCCTATTATATTTTTTGCATCAAATAGATGCCGCCTTGATATCGACCGTAATTTGGATTTTTTATGTAAATTAACGTAGTTGATTTAATAAATATAGCCGTGTAATTTGAACGAGGAACTTGATCTGGGTCGTGGTCGAAAAAACCCACTGCTTCTGCTTCCGGTAGGGTATTTTTAGATGTAGTTATGGCCCAATCGTATGGAAAAGCATCACGATATATATCAAGTATTACGCAATATTTATTATCGTACATACTAATTACCTCTATGAATTAAAAAAATTTAAAGGATATTTATAAAGTCAAAAACCTACGGCAAAGCTGGAGGTTTGAAATATGAACCTCTAAAAGCGAGTTAAATTATTTACCACCTAAAAATGGCAATGTTTTAAAACAATTCGAGTTGTTCTATTCGACACCTTTATTTTTTATAATATATAAGCTCAGAATTTAAACTAGTCTCTTGTGTACCAGTACCAAAGTACCCCTTCCCTTCAATCTCAATTTCTCGCAAAATAAGCCATTACCCTATCAACCCCAAGAGGCTTCACCCCCATGAACGTCCTCCTTATCGATGACCATTTCTGTGCCCGCGAGGGTGTCGCAAGTTTGTTGAAACAAATTGTCCCTGATTTACAGGTATATGAAGCTGACAGCTTCGAGCAGGGTTTGACACTGGTGCGTGAACAGGCGTTGAATATAGTGTTGCTGGATATTCAGTTGCCCGGTAAGGACGGTTTACAGGGATTACAGGAACTGCGCTTAGAGTTTCCTAATTTGTGCGTGGTGATGTTTTCCGGTTTGGATGATCGGGAACTGGTATTCGAGGCATTACGTTTGGGGGCGATGGGCTTTATTGCCAAAACGTTGTCACGGCAAGCCTTTGTAGAAGCGTTGCGTGATGTGTTGTCCGGGCGAGTGTATTTACCGGCTTCCGTGGTCGGTCCGCAACCAACATCCCAAAAACCTCAGACGAGCAGCGAAAATCGACCGGTTACGCAACCTGCCGCTATCGGTTTAACCCCGCGCGAATTTCTGGTGCTCGGTTGGTTGGTGCAGGGCAAATGCAATAAGGAAATCGCGCGGAAACTCGGGATAGAAGAGCAAACGGTAAAAAACCACTTACGCCCAATTTTTCAAAAATTCGGGGTGATACGCCGTACCGAATTAATGCTGAAGGTGTTCGAACAAGGTATTGTCTTCGGACGTCCGGGGACGGAAAATTAAAACCTGTTGCACGAGGTCTAAGAATATTTTCCCAGCGCTTTTGCCATGGTCGCCATTAATTCTGCAGCATTAGCAGGTTTACGCAGCAATAAGGTGTTCTCCGGCCATTTTGCTTTTTCGGCATACGGTATTGTGTGTGCGGATAGAATTAATGCCGGAACGTGACCGCAATCCGCTTGCACAATAGCAATGATATCATGCGCGGTTTCGTGATTATCTAAATAAAAATCGGTAATCAACAAATCCGGCGGTCTGATGATGTCTGCCAAACAATCCAGGGTTTCCGCCTTCGACTTAGCCTGTTGTACTAAACAGCCCCAACTGCGTAGTTGTTCAGCTAACGCGTTTAATACCAAGGCATCGTCATCGACAGCCAGAATAAAGCTACCGCTTAAGTCGCTTTGAGTTTCGGATGCACAATGGCCGGAGCTCATGATCTGACCTACCGGCAAACTAACCGTGAAATCACTGCCGCGATTAAGCCTAGAGCTATATTCTAAAAGATGCCCAGGCAAGTGTTGCGTGGCCTTTAATACATATGAAAGGCCGATGCCCAGTCCGTAGACTTGCGCATCACTCTGGCGTCGCCCTCCGCGATAAAACTCTTTAAAAATATGTTCATGCATTTCTTCACTAATCCCCACACCGGTATCACGCACATGGATTTTAATCTGAGTAGTATTAAGTTTAACGCAAGCCACTAACACCCAACCTTGTGTGGTGTATTTAATCGCGTTATCAATCAAGTTAGCGAGTATTTGCTGCAGGATATTAGCATCCGTCTGGACGCTAAAAGGGGGATGTATTCGGCGTAACAGTTTTAGCCTCAAGCCACGTTTTAGCGCCAAGGGCGCAAATTGGACTTCTAACGCATCGAGCAGGACATTAAGGTTAACGGAAGCTAAGTATGGGGTTTGCCTGCCGGTTTCTAGATGAGCTATATCAAGTATATGATTGAACGCACTGTTTAATTCATCAACGGCGTTGCCGAGTTTATGCGCGATGGGCAATAGTTCGTGACGGCTCGAACGGGCCATTTCATTTTCTAAGACGGAGGAGTAGCAACTGATGGTTTGAACATATTGGCGTAAGTTATGACTGAGTTGGCACAGATATAAGGTTTTATCGCTAGTTGACCGCTCAGCCTGACAACGATCTCTAAAGGCATTGCGCGAGTAAATTTCTAGTTGGCAGCGGGTAAGATAACCAAAAATATTAACGATACTCAATATCAATATTGAGGGCGTCAGAGTTTGGTAGGTTAAACCGATCTGATAACCGGTCCCTACTATGACTAACATCGAAATCCAGCCAAAAATCAATGCATCAATTCTGCCGAAGTAAATTTGGCCGTAAGTAAAGAAATAAATCGCCAACAATCCGCTCCATGATTCCGTATATTCCTCAACGCTTTTTTCAAAGAGCAGGGTTAACAGAATATGAATCGATGAAATCGCCACGCCAGATTTTGCGATGCAGCGTAATTGTGTGATGGTTGCATAACGAAATTGCAGAATGGCAAATAATCCAGCCAACATCGTGATGGTAATTAATCGAGCAAAGATGCCTGAAAAAGAAACTCCCCCATTGAAAAATTTTAACCCCAGAAAAGTAAGTAAACCAAAGACGCCTAACAGCAAAGCAGTCTTTAGCGTAGTCTGAAACTCCCGCTGCCGCTCACACCAAAAAATGTGTTCCGATTCGGCATCAAAAACTGGAGTCGAAAACAGTTCGACCGAGAGATTTGGGTTAAATTTTTTATACAAGGAACTCACGATAATCGAATTGCAACCAAGATAAAGCGCTGGAATTTAGCTTAAAAAAAAGACCTACTATTTCGATTTGAGGCTTTCGCCCCCCAAGCCTGACAACTAGGAATCAGGACATATTACCACATTACAACAAAGTAATTCATGAGAACACTTTCTACTGGTTAGAGGATTTTTTTGGTGAAATTGGCGAATTTAACTTTTCTGCCCCAAAAACATGTCAAGTGCTTTTTTTTATTATTTTCGCTGAATACTTACTTAAAGATTGAAAATAAACTTTTATTCCCCTATCCTCAAAGGGTAACATTTAAACCCTAAAATAACATTAATAACTAAAACCGCTCTATTCACTATTGGAGGCACCATGAAAATAGGTATCCCGAAAGAAATTCATCCTGGCGAAAAGCGAGTAGCCACCACCCCGGAAGCCGCCGAACAGATCATCAAGCTTGGCTTTTCAGTTGCTATCGAATCTGGTGCAGGACTTGCCGCCGATATTAGCGATGAAGTCTACAAAGAAGCAGGGGTCGAAATCGTTGAAAATGCTAAAGCACTTTGGCAGCAGTCCGACATTATCATCAAAGTCCGCGCACCCGAAAGTCATCCCGAACTCGCTATCAATGAACTCGATCTATTACCTCTCGACAAACACTTAATCAGCTTTATTTGGCCCGCTCAAAATGAAGCCTTGATGCAAAAACTGGCCGCCAAAAATGCCACCGTCCTGGCGATGGACAGTGTGCCGCGTATGTCTCGTGCGCAAAAAATGGATGCCTTAAGCTCGATGGCGAATATTGCCGGTTACCGAGCGATTGTCGAGGCCGCACAACATTTCGGTCGATTTTTTACCGGTCAAATTACCGCTGCCGGTAAAATTCCTCCAGCGAAAGTGCTGGTGATCGGCGCAGGCGTCGCAGGTCTTGCCGCCATCGGTGCAGCCAAAGGCATGGGCGCAATCGTCAGAGCGTTCGATACCCGCCCTGAAGTCAAAGAACAGATCGAAAGTATGGATGCTGAATTTTTAATGCTCGACTTCAAAGAGGAAGGCTCTGGCGTTGGCGGTTATGCCAAAACCATGTCGCCCGAATTCATCGCGGCAGAAATGGCCTTATTCGCTAAACAAGCGATGGAAGTCGACATCATCATCACCACTGCCTTGATTCCGGGCAAACCCGCTCCAGAACTGATTACTGCCGGTATGGTCGAATCGATGAAACCCGGCAGTGTCATTGTCGATTTGGCTGCCGAACAAGGCGGCAACTGCGCATTAACTGAAAAGAACAAAGTGGTCGTCAAACATGGGGTCACGATTATCGGTTATACCGATCTCCCCAGCCGTCTTGCCAATCAATCAAGCCAACTTTACGCGACCAATATCCGCCATTTACTGACCGATCTCTGTCCGACCAAAGACGGCGTGTTGAATGTCAACATGGAAGATGAAGTGATTCGTGGCGCGACAGTTATTAAAGAAGGCAAAATTACCTGGCCACCGCCCCCACCCAAACTTTCTGCTGCTACCCCTGCGCCCCAAACCGAAGCCCCGGCCGCAAAAGGGGTTCATGCTCAACCGGCGCCAGCAAGTCCTTTGAAACAACTTTTGCCATTACTTCTAGGAGGCATTGCCCTGTTCAGCATCGGTTCGGTCGCTCCTGCAAGTTTTATGACGCATTTTACCGTGTTCGTGCTCGCCTGCTTTGTCGGTTATCAAGTGATCTGGAATGTCACAGCATCATTGCACACGCCGCTGATGAGCGTCACCAATGCCATCAGCGGCATCATCGTGATCGGTGCCTTGGTGCAAATCTCCGCTCCGAACGCCATCATCACCGTGCTCGCCGGGCTTTCTATTTTGATTGCTTCGATCAATATTGTCGGTGGCTTCCTGGTCACGCGCCGCATGTTAGAAATGTTCAGAAAATAAGAGGAAGAAATATATGTCTCATAGTCTTGTTACAATGTCCTACATTGTTGCCACCATTCTGTTCATTCTGAGCTTGAGCGGTTTAAGCAACCAAGAATCAGCCCGCAAAGGCAACTATTACGGGATGCTGGGGATGGCCATTGCGATCCTGGCGACGGTATTGAGCGATGCCGTCAACGGTCAAACCGTGATTGCGACGATTGGCGGAGTCTCGCTTAGTCCTTATGCGATACTCATTTTGGCGTTGCTGATCGGCGGCAGTATTGGCGCAAAAGCTGCGACCAAAGTCGAAATGACGCAGATGCCTGAATTAGTCGCGATCATGCATAGCTTGGTCGGGATGGCGGCAGTTTTGGTCGGATACGCCAACTTTATGGACGATAACTCACATCTGGTCGGTGTTGAAAAAACCATCCACGAAGTTGAAATTTATCTCGGCATTTTAATTGGTGCAGTTACCTTCTCCGGTTCGGTCATCGCGTTCGGCAAACTCAGTGAGAAAATCAGCGGCAAACCGCTATTACTGCCTGCCAGACATTGGTTAAATCTAGCGTTATTGATTTCGGCAATCGTACTCGGCGGCATGTTCCTGCAGGAAAGCGAAAATCCAAATCAAGCGCTGATTCCGCTCGCGATCATGACTGTTGTTGCGTTATTGTTTGGTATACACATGGTCATGGCAATCGGCGGTGCCGACATGCCGGTGGTGGTTTCGATGCTGAACAGCTATTCCGGATGGGCAGCGGCCGCTACCGGTTTCATGCTAAATAATGACTTGCTCATCGTCACCGGCGCGCTTGTCGGCAGCAGTGGCGCGATCCTCAGTTACATCATGTGCCGCGCCATGAACCGTCACTTCCTCAGCGTTATTGCCGGCGGTTTCGGTACCAGTGGTGGAACCGCGGCGGAAGTTGTAGGTGACGTTCAACCGATCAATGCCGAAGGCGCCGCAACCCTCTTAAGCGAAGCAAAAAGCATCATGATTATCCCAGGCTATGGCATGGCGGTCGCCCAAGCGCAACACACGGTCAACGAAATTACCAAATTACTGCGCGGCAAAGGTAAAACCGTCCGTTTCGGCATCCACCCAGTTGCCGGTCGGATGCCCGGTCATATGAACGTGTTGCTCGCCGAAGCGAAGGTGCCTTACGACATCGTCTTTGAAATGGAAGAAATCAACGAAGATTTTCCAAAAGTTGACGTATCGATCGTCATTGGCGCGAACGATATCGTTAACCCTTCCGCCCTTGATGATCCAAACAGCCCGATTGCCGGAATGCCGGTGCTCGAATGCTGGCATAGCAAGACAACTATCGTGATGAAACGCAGTATGGCTTCAGGTTACGCTGGCGTCGGTAATCCGTTGTTCGTCCTCGAAAATACCCGCATGCTATTTGGGGATGCCGATAAGACCTTGCAGGAAGTATTAAAACATTTAAAAGAGTAAATATCTTATTTTTGCCTGTGCCGGGATTAGCTTAACCTTGACACAGGCAAGTAGATAGCGTGGCTTAAAAAACTTAACATCACAAGTATTTAGGTTTTAAAATTAACATCTTGGACAAATCGCGGCTTCTTCCTATGAAAGAAAAGGCGGATTCAACTCCGAAGTGCAATCGCCAATAATAGGATATTAAGGAAGGCTAACTGATATAGTGCCAAGCTTTTTTCTATCCGACTAAAGACGAGAATGAACTTGAAAGACTACCATCAGTTAACCCAAGCACTAAGATACC
>CANNKG010000161.1 GCA_947505105.1 Methylococcaceae bacterium
AAGGATGTCGAGGAGGTGATGAAAAAACTTAACCATCGACCACGGAAAAGCCTTAACTATAAAACACCTCATTCAGTCTTTTTTGCAGAATCTTTGCCGAAGGCCGCATGACAACTAGGATTGCACTTCGGAGTTGAATCCGCCAAATGAAATGATTTCAATCTCTCCAAAATTGCTTGGCACATTGATTAGTAAAACTTTACTGTTTGGCGTCATTTATTTTTGCTTAGGATTTTTAGGACTTCAGCTAGCAATTCCCCCCGGATATGCCTCAGCAATTTTTCCAGCAGCGGGTATTGGTTTCGCAGTGGTCCTATACGGTGGATTAACGTGGCTACCCGGTATTTGGCTTGGCTCGTTGGGCATCAACTTGTGGGTCACGCTTAGCCAAGGGCCGATTGAGTCAAAACATATCGTAATCGCTGCGTTGATCGCACTGGGCTCGACAATCCAAGCTTGGTTGGCGAGCGCGCTGGTTCGCTATTTCCTTAAAGATGCATGGTCTAGGCTTGACTATGACTATGACATCATCAAATTTTTACTCCTCGCTGGCCCACTAGCCTGTTTGGTTTCGGCCTCATTCGGCAATATTACTTTGTATCTGTTCGGAATCATTTCTGCCAAAGAAATTGGGTTTAACTGGTGGAACTGGTGGATGGGCGACACCATTGGGGTACTGCTAGTCGCGCCGCTGACTCTTATGTTCCTGCTACGTCACAATAATTTATGGCATTCTCGGCAGATTACGGTCGCAATTCCTACCTTCGCTGCCGCAGTCGGCATTCTAATCACTTATTTGTATGTCTCCGAAAACGAGCTCAATCAGTTTAAACAACGCATTGCCGAACAGGGCGGGTTGATTGCCTATCAATTACAGTTCAAGGAATATCCTGCCCATGAAATTATTCACTCACTCGATAATCTGATTCAAATCGCGCCGAATTTGGGCTATGCCGATTTCGAAAAATTTACCCGCCAAGTTTTTCAAGAGCATCCAAATATTCAAGCCTTGAGCTGGAATACGATTGTAACGGCACAAGAGCGAACCCAATTCGAATCGGCGATGGCAAAGTCATTTAGTATTCCGAATTTTAAAATCACCGAACGCGACGCAAATAATAAGTTAAGACCAGCTTCTTCGCGCAATCGTTATATCGTAGTACGTTATATTACCCCGTTGGAAAAAAATCGCCCGGCGCTGGGGTATGACATCGCGTCAGACTCAGTGCGTAATCAAGCAATCGAAACAGCGGTTACAACTCGGCAATTAGCTGTCACCGCACCGATTCGACTGGTTCAGGAAACCGGTTCAAGTGCTGGTGTGTTATTGATTGATCCGGTCTATTTGAATGATTCATCCGTAAAACAAGAAGGTGATTGGACTCATTCACCTCCCTTTGCGTTCGCAGTTGGCGTCCTTAGAATCGAGGAAATGTTAACGGAATATTTTTCGAAAAATGTATCGACAGTCATCAATTTTACGCTAGAAGACCGAGAGGCACCGACGAATAATCAAATTTTGTACCGTTTTGGCTCGGCGGTTCGAGCTGAATTTCGCCAATTAATCTGGGCCTATGATATTCCGATCGGCGGGCGGATATGGCACCTCTCGGTTTATCCCACGGCAGAATTTTTTGTTACTAATCGATCATTGTTCGCTTGGATAGTCTTGGCAGCTGGCTTGATACTGGTAAGTTTACTGCAGGCTTTTTTATTGACCATGACCGGGCGAACCGCAGTTGTGCAACGTCAGGTGACCAAACAAACCAAGAAGTTGTTTGAGCAGGAAACGTTCTTACGTTTAAGTCAAACAAGTGGTGGTGTTGGCACCTGGGAAGCCGACCTTGAAAACCATACTGAAACCTGGTCTGACACCTGTCTTGCCCTTTTAGGGCTAACTACTGTAAATAAACCGACCTGGGAACATTTTCTGGCCGTGATTCACCCTGAAGACCGGCAACATGTGATCGACGCAACTCATGCTCATATTGACCACGGTGAAAAATATGATGTCGAGTATCGTGTAATCATCGGCACTCAGCAGATTCATTGGATGCGTTCCGCCGGTCAAGCTGAGTATGACGCAACCGGTAAAGCGGTCATGATGCGCGGCATTACCCAGAATATTTCTGAACGCAAACAGGCCGAACAAGCGATGCAATCAGCCAAGGAGCATGCCGAAGCATTAGCAAAATCAAAGTCGGATTTTCTCGCGAATATGAGTCATGAAATTCGCACGCCGATGAATGCGATTATCGGCTTATCGCATTTACTGCTCAATAAACAATTAAGCGTAGAAATTCGCAGTTATGTCGAGAAAATTCATAGCTCATCCAATAGTTTGTTAAATATTCTTAACGATATTCTGGATTTTTCAAAACTAGAAGCCGGAAGGTTAACCATTGAGAAGAGTCAGTTCAATCTCGATGCGGTACTGGAAAATATCCGCAATTTATTTATCCATCATGCGGAAGAAAAATTTCTGGATTTCAAGATTATCGTGGCTTCGCAAGTTCCTCGGGCGCTCTTGGGAGACGCACTCAGATTGCAACAAGTGTTAATTAATTTACTGGGCAATGCCATCAAATTTACTGAATATGGCGAAGTTTCGCTCTCTATTACGGTTCAAGCATTTAGTGAAGAACGAGTACGTTTGAAATTTTCGGTAAAAGATACCGGGATTGGAATTTCAGCAAAAGATCTCAATAAACTTTTTCAACCCTTCAGTCAGGTCGATAGCTCAATTAGCCGTCGATTTGGTGGAACCGGGCTAGGCTTAGCGATTAGTCAAACGCTCCTGACGCTGATGGAAAGTGAGTTTCAAATCGAAAGCAAACCCGGTAAAGGCAGTGATTTCAGTTTTGAATTGAATTTTGGATTTGTTGAAGAACAGCCAATACTTATCCCTGAACGCTTACAAAAAACCACAGCGCAACACTTTGTTCCATCCCTTACTGGGGCGAGAGTTCTAGTCGCGGAAGATAACGTAATCAATCAGCAAGTGATTCAAGAAATGCTGAAATTATTGAATATCAACGCCACCATGGTAGCAAATGGCAAAGAAGTCTTGGAAATATTTGAAAGAGCGTCCTTTGATCTGGTGTTAATGGATGTACACATGCCTGAAATGGATGGTTTTCAAGCAACCAAGCAGCTTAGAGCACAGGCACGTTTTTCCAATTTACCCATCATTGCCTTAACCGCCGGAGTAACTGCCGAAGAACATGAACAATGTATGAATATAGGGATGAACGATTTAATTCCCAAACCAGTCATCCCAGAGGTTCTCGCCGCCACAATCGCGAAATGGTTTGTACCGCTTGGAACTTCAGATGCTAAAGATAACTCGTCCGTTGCAACGCCTGAAACTTTAATTAATGACGCAACTCATGGGACACAGGCTTTTATTGATTATCACGCCTTACAAGCCAAACTTGGTAATAATCCAGGATTGGCAAAAGAGATATTGCTTAATTTCAAAAAAGATACCGTCAAGATTTCTGATGAGATTACCGCGTTATTGTCCGCAAAGAATTTTGATTCGGCACTCGAACTAGTCCACATGCTCAAAGGTGTGTCAGGCAACATTTTAGCGACACAACTATACACCGCGGCAGAAACGCTTGAATCTGAACTTAAAACAGGTCACGTGGAATTAACCACCCTAACCGCTTTTCAACAAATTTTTGATTGTACCATTGCCAACATCGACGAGTTTTCGGAAACAGCCACCCCAACGGTTACACCAAGCGTAATTGCCCAACCCACAGAAGCAGCTAGAAACGCGGCTCAGGAATTAGACGCATTGTTAAAAGAAAATGATTTTATATCCGAGGCAATGCTGGATAAGGTTAAAGCGTATTTCGCGCCAGAACAATTTTCCAAGTTACATCGCTTTATCAAGACTTTGCAATATGAACAGGCACGGGAGATTTTACAGCAACTCATCAAATAGATCGAAGAGCCGTTAAGGAATGGCGGAATTCCTTAAAAAGAATCCGCCGTAAAGCTTATTTTACAAAACATGATTTCTCAGCGTATTGTTCCGCTTCTTTTAAACGTGTTCTCAACTCTTTAGATTGTTTTGGATCACGGAAGACCGCGCCTTTTTCACCTGAGGTATTTTGTAGCATTGAAAAAGTGCGCGCCGCATCATATTCCTTGAAGCTTAGTTTTTCGGCAATTTTGTCAATTTTGCAGCCACAGGCGTATTGATTAACATAACTCAAGCCACCATGTTTGGCGACGCAATTCAAAACGTATTCGACGCGATCCTGGGTTGGAAAATCACTTGCAAAGACTTTCTCCTGAGCTTCTGGAGCAACTATTTCAGGCGTTGCGGTCGCATCGGTCTGTTCAGCCGTTGTAGAGCAACCTTGAGTCAACAACGTGTTTGCGAGGATAAGGGCTAAGAGTACGTAGGCTTTTTTCATAGATTCTTATATTTCCTATCGGTTTACATGATCAAACAGGCTTTCACAGAAGCCATTAAGTAACGCACATGAAATAACTACACAACTTACTCCCTTTCCCGCTGGAGAGGGTTGGGTTAAGGAGATTTAAGAAGCACAAGTATTTAGTGTATGTTCGTTCCTAAGCGAGTTTATCCCCGATTAATAAATTAACGAGGATTTGTTCATAAATTTTTGAAAGTTGTTCCAAATCATCAAGCGCCACATGTTCATTGATTTTATGAATCGTCGCATTCAATGGGCCGAGTTCAATAACCTGAGCGCCAGTCGGTGCTATAAAGCGACCATCTGAGGTGCCACCGCCGGTATCATCGAGCGGTTCAATGCCGGTCACTGTTTTAACGGCCGCATGAACCGCATTAATTAATTCACCGGGTTCAGTTAAAAACGGCTTGCCGGACAAACGCCATTCGAGCTCATAATTGAGATTGAACGGTTTCAACAAGGCTTCCGTGCGCTGTTTAATGATCGTTTCATCGAGTTCGGTTGAAAAACGCAAATTGAATTGAGCTTCCAATTTACCCGGAATAATATTTTCAGCACCGGTGCCTGCGCTAATATTGGACACTTGTAAACTGGTCGGCGGGAAAAAATTGTTGCCATGATCCCAGACTTCCTCAGTCAAGGCTGCTAACGCCGGCGCAAAAGTATGGATTGGGTTATTTGCCAGCTCAGGGTAAGCGACATGACCCTGAATCCCGAAAATCGTCAGTTTTGCACACAAAGAGCCGCGTCGACCGACGCGAATGACATCGGCGATTTTTTTATCGCTCGACGGCTCACCCACCAGACACCAATCAATTTTTTCATTGCGCTGCTCCAGCACCTCGACCACTTTCACAATGCCGTTAGTAGCTATTCCTTCTTCATCACTGGTGAGTAAAATAGCAATCGCACCATTATGCTCTGGATACTGAGTGACAAAACGCATGACAGCATTGATGAAGCAGGCAATCGAGCCTTTCATGTCTGCAGCGCCCCGGCCAAAAATCTTGCCTTCTCGGATCGTAGCCTCAAACGGCGGAGAATCCCACAGTTCCAGCGGACCGGTCGGGACGACGTCGGTATGCCCCACAAAAGCAAAGAGTGGTTTGCCCGTACCACGCTTCAGCCAAATATTTTTGGTATCGACAAAATCCAAAGCCTCAACTTTAAAGCCCAATGGAGTCAAATAATGTGCAATAAGCTCCTGGCAACCGGCATCTTCTGGCGTGACTGAAACACGCGCAATCAAGTCCTTAAGTAGCGCCAAGGTAATATCGACGTTGACTGGATCAGTCTCAACGAGAGCGGAAGAAGTTGTCATAATACAGTTTGATATTGCTGGGGATCAAAACCAATCAAGAGGTTTGTGCTGCTATCCAGAACGGGTCGTTTGATCAGAGTCGGTATTTCAAGCATCAGCTGAGTGGCAGATGCTTGGTCGATAGAAGATTTTTGCAGATCGTTTAACTCATGCCAAGAGGTACTGCGACGATTGAGCAATTTCTGCCAATCGCTCCTCACCAGCCAGGATTCAAGGAGTTCAGCGCTTAAACCATCCACTCTGAAGTCATGAAAACGATAGGCTACGGCGTGCTTGTCCAACCAAATACGGGCTTTCTTGACGCTATCGCAATTTTTAATACCATACAAGGTCATCATAACTTAGGCATTAGAGTTCGCTGTTAAGCAATTCTTCAATACTGGGCAATTGCGAGTCAGCTTTTAAATACTGCTTGTACAATTCAAGAAATTCCATAAACGCCTGTTCGAGATCTTCCAAAATATCTTCTTCATTTTCGCGTTCTTCAGGGTCGATATCAGACGAGGCAAGGTATTCTTTTTGTAAAGCAATTTCGCTATTGATTGACAAAATCGCGTAGATCACAGCGGTACTGGAAAGAGGATTATTCATAAGAGTTAATTTAGTATTTGAATGAAATAACAAAGAATAGCGCTACCGTTATTTATATCGATCCACGTAAAACCTTGTTTGAAGTTTTGTGGATAGGCATGGTAGGGCGTGGTCTTGGGGACATCGAATCCTCAATGAGGATAAACGCCGTGAGAGAATAACCATCAAAGACAGTAAGATCCGCTTGATCGACATGCATGGTTTGGCTCAGGCAAATCATCGGATCGTTACTGTCTGAAGGGTAAAAATGCGTAAGCGACTCGCTTAATCGCGCAACAGTTCATTAATGCCGGTTTTACTGCGGGTTTTTTCATCAACTTGTTTGATGATCACTGCGCAATACAAACTATATTTGCCATCGGCAGAAGGCAGATTTCCGGACACGACGACCGAGCCGGCCGGAATGCGTCCGTAGGTAATTTCACCGGTCATGCGGTTATAAATTTTGGTGCTTTGACCGATATACACGCCCATCGAAATGACCGAACCTTCTTCGACTACGACGCCTTCAACGATTTCCGAACGCGCGCCGATGAAGCAATTGTCTTCAATAATGGTTGGATTGGCTTGCAAAGGTTCCAGAACACCACCGATACCGACGCCGCCTGAAAGATGCACGTTTTTACCGATTTGAGCGCAAGATCCGACGGTTACCCAGGTATCAACCATGGTACCGCTATCGACATAAGCGCCGATGTTGACATACGAAGGCATCAAAATGGCGCCGGGAGCGATATACGAACCATGTCTTGCAACAGCATTCGGTACAACCCGAATACCTGCATTGGCAAAATCTTCAGGTGAATAAGTGGCAAATTTAGTTTCAACTTTATCGTAATAACGGGTGTGGCTGCCATCCATCACGCGGTTTTCGTTGATTCTAAAGGACAGTAATACAGCTTTTTTAAGCCACTGATTGACGATCCAGGTTCCATTAATCTTTTCAGCAACTCTCGCTTGTCCGCTATCCAATAAATTGATAGCCGTTTCGATAGCAACTCTGAGGTCATGATAGACATTAGTTGGCGTAATCTCGGCGCGGTTTTCAAAAGCATCATTAATAATCGATTCTAATTCAGACATAGTGTTAGTTAAGCAGTTAAAGTGTTGATGAAATTTTTAATACGATGAGCAGCCGTGATACATTCTTGTAAGGGGGCAACCAGGGCAATTCTGACATGATATTGACCCGGATTCACTGCATTAAAGTCGCGCGACAGAAAACTGCCGGGCAGTACGGTAATATTTTCTTGAGCAAATAATTGTTGCGCAAAATCGGTTGCCAACATCGTCGCACAGGTATTAATCGCTAAGCGCGGGGTTTTTAACCAGATGTAGAAACTTGCTGGCGGCCGACTGATTTCACAGCTATCCTTCAAAATATCGATAAAAGCGCTAAATTTTTCGCGGTACAGGTGTCGATTTTCGAAGACATGCAGTTCATCCAGCCAAGCTGCGATACTTGCGTACTGAGTAGGAATAGACATCGCACAGCCATGGTAGGTTCGATAAAGCAGATATTTCTGCATTAACTCTGCATCACCTGCGACGAAACCAGAACGAAGTCCCGGAACGTTCGAGCGCTTGGACAAACTGTGGAAAACGACACAACGTTTGAATTGAGGGTTACCCGAAATAAACGCCGATTGTAATAGCCCTTGAGGTGGGTTATGTTCGTCATCATATAGTTCGCTATAACATTCGTCGGCGGCGATCACAAAATCATAGCGTTCAGCCAGTTGCAGCAAACGCAGATAAGTATCATGCGTAATGACTGCCCCGGTCGGATTGCCCGGCGAACAGACATAAAGCAGTTGACAACGTTGCCAGACTGATTCGGGTACGGCGTCGAAATCCGGCAGGAAACCGGTTTCCTCGGTGGTATTCAAAAAGTAAGGCTCGGCACCCGCCAATAAGGCCGTACCTTCATAAATTTGATAAAACGGATTAGGCATCACGACCAGCGGCTTATCAGCCGGATCTATAATGCATTGTGCGAACGAAAACAAGGCCTCGCGCGTACCGTTAACCGGTAAAATATGCTGTTCCGGATCAAGTGCGGTTGCCGGAATTTGGAAGCGCTTTACCAACCAGTCAGCAATCGCGATCCGCAAGGCAGGCAAGCCTTTGGTGGTTGGATAGTTCGCAAGTCCCGCCAGATGCTTAATCAAAGTTTCCTTGATAAATTCAGGGGTATCATGCTGCGGCTCTCCCATCGACATCGCAATAGCCGATTTATCAGCGGGTGGAACAATACCACTTTTTAACCTCGCAAGCTTTTCAAACGGATAGGCATGCAGTTGTTGTAAATGTGGATTCATATCACGAACAGTGCGGTTGCAGGCCTTTGCTGATCGCCTGCTGTTGGAGTTGCAAAGCATTATTCATGTGTTGCTGTAAATTCTGAATACGCGTGCCATGGGCAGGGTGAGTCGACATAAATTCAACAGGCTGCTGCCCTCCCTGACTGGCTTGCTCCATTTTTTGCCAAAGTGTCACACTTTGACGAGGATCGAAACCTCCTTTAGCCATCAATTCCAGACCGATGATATCCGCTTCGCTTTCATGCTCTCGACTGTAAGGAAGCATCACGCCATATTCGGCGCCGAGACCTAATAAACCCATACCAGTCGGTCCTAATGCTCCGGAAGCTTGCACCATCCCCATACCGGTTTTCATTGCGGTTTCCTGAGACAATCGCTCATTACTGTGTTTGGCAAGTACATGGCCGATTTCATGACCGATCACTGACGCCAACTGATCTGGTGTATTAACCAGTTCGAGCATGCCGGTATGTACGCCGATTTTATTGCCGGGTAACGCGAAAGCGTTGAGAGTTTTATCCTCAAAGACCACCACTTCCCAAGTGCCGCCGGTATTGCGCGTCAAAGCATTAGTGACACAAGAAACCAGTTGATTATAGGAAGGATTTCTGGAAATGCTCTGCTTCTTTTTCAATTCATCGAAAGCTTGCAAACCCATTTGATTGACTTCATTATCCGGCATGAAAATCAATTGATTGCGCCCCGTCGGACTGGTTACACAGGCAGATAGGGTACAGGCGACTATCAAACTTGAAAGGTATTTTTTGAACATAAGTTAACGTGAGTACAAAATCCTTAAAAAGGGCTATTTTAGCGTATCTTAAGTAGCTCCGGTAAAAATGATTGTTGAGCACTAGCAATGTTATTTTTTACTTTTAGTTTTCGAGCGCCTAGTCTGAAGCTAATCTCTCAAATTAATAAATCTTCGTTTCATAAGCTATGTGCTTAAGAATGAAAATTAAATAACTTGAACAGATATAGGTGGATGCGCGTTGCTTATCCACCCTACGATTTTTTTGGAGTGCTAGTTAATTAAAATGTTTAGTCAACTCTTTAGGTAAAGAAAAAACCACTTTTTCTTCAATACCTTTGTGCTCGGTTGTTGTTTGTCCTCCCCAGGCTTTTAACTGTTCGATAACTTCCTGAACCAACACCTCAGGAGCAGAAGCACCTGCAGTTACCCCGATAACGTCTACATTATCAAACCATGATTGCTGCATATCTTTTGCGGTGTCGATCAAATAAGCAGGTTTGCCCAATTGTTCGGCTATTTCACGCAAGCGGTTGGAATTGGAGCTATTAGGTGAGCCAACCACTAAAATAATATCGCTGATTTTGGCAAGATCATGGACGGCGTCCTGACGATTTTGCGTGGCATAACAAATATCATCTTTCTTTTGTTCTTGAATACCGCTAAAACGGGCATGCAAGGCATCGACCATTATTTTAGTATCCGTCATCGATAAGGTCGTTTGAGTTACGTAAGCCAGATTATTCGGATTATTCACCTGTAATTTAGCAACATCTTCAGGTGTTTCAACCAAATAAATAGCGCCATTTTCAGTACATTTTTCGTACTGACCCATGGTGCCTTCAACTTCAGGGTGACCTGCATGACCGATTAGAATGACTTCACGATCAGCCTTGGCATGTTTAGCCACCTGAATATGAACTTTAGTCACTAATGGGCAAGTAGCATCAAATACAGTGAGATTCCGTTGTTTAGATTCAAGCTGGACTTGCTTTGAAACCCCATGCGCACTGAATATTAGATAAGAACCAACGGGGACATCCTTGAGATCTTCGATGAAAATGGCCCCTTTTTCACGCAGTCCTTCGACCACAGTTCTGTTGTGAACAACTTCATGCCGGACATAAATTGGTGCCCCAAAGGCTTCTAATGCTTTATCGACAATTTCAATCGCGCGGTCAACACCTGCGCAAAAACCACGGGGATTAGCGAGAACTATTTGCATATCTTGAGTTAATTAGTAGGTTGAGTTTGGTTTATTTTAGCGCAATTCATTTCTGATTTGTAACTAGTTAAGAAGATCAATGCCATTCAATTCAAAATCAGCACTTTACTATTTGTAATGGTCATGTAAAACCGGACACTATCTAAGCCACGTTGTTATAAAACTCGCGTTCAAAAATTATTGGAGACTGATAACCTAATTTTGAATAGGATAGTTTTCCATTATAAAAAGCCAAATAATCAATCACACTCAATTTTGCTTGCTCTTTAGTTTTAAATTGCTCGTAATTTAACTGCTCATATTTCATACTACGAAAAAATCGTTCGGTTGGGCTATTGTCCCAACAATTTCCTTTACGACTCATACTTTGAGTCATTTTCATGATTTTCAGTCGCTTACGGTATTCATCACTGGCATATTGACTGCCTCGATCAGAGTGGTGCAGCAGTCCTGGTGTAGGCTGTCGAAATAAGTCCCTCTGTCCCAGTTATTTTACTCCCGATTTTTGGCTTGCAATATTGTTGAAAAAAGCTTGGCGTTTTTTTCGAACAGT
>CANNKG010000162.1 GCA_947505105.1 Methylococcaceae bacterium
AACCTAAAAATCGCAGTTGAACTATCTAAAATCCCGTTCGTGCTGAGTTTGTCGAAGCATGAGCGGGATTTTAGATGTTCACCCAACGGGTGAAAGCATAGAAAACCGTCCATGCTTCGACTAGGCTCAGCACGAACGGTTTTCTATGCTTTAAACTGCGGTTTTTAGGATTAATCCTTCCCGACGCCTGACTGTCCAAATTGTGAGTTACTCAAGCTTGATAAATTTAATCACCATTGAAATAATTAAACCAAAAACATGACACCCAGCCAATCTTCCAACACCCATTTGATTATGGTGCCCAGTTACAACACCGGCATTCTGCTTGAAAAAACCGTCAAGGCAATTTTACAGTTCAGGCAACCGGTCTGGGTTATTATCGACGGCAGCACCGACCAGAGCGAATTGCTCTTGCAAGCGCTGCTTGTAGAGTTTCCCGACGCGCTCAAAGTCATTATCTTGCCGCAAAATATCGGCAAGGGCGCGGCGATTTTGCACGGCATCGAGCTGGCTCAGCAAGCAGGTTTCACGCATGTGTTGACGATGGATGCCGATTTGCAACATGCGCCCGAGTCGATTGCTGAGTTTATGCAGTTATCGCAAAGTTATCCGGAAGCGATGATTTTGGGCGCACCGATTTTCGATGCCTCCGCCCCGCAATTACGCGTGCAGGGACGAAAACTCTCAAATATTATGGCCGCCTTCGAAACGCTCGGTGCGGGTATCGAGGATGCCTTGTTCGGCATGCGCCTGTATCCGATTGCCGCATTAATTCAGGTCATGCGCACAACTCGCTGGGCGCGGCGCTTCGATTTTGAACCCGAAGTCGCGGTACGTTTGGCTTGGCAGGGCGTCCCGGTCATCAACCTTAAAACGCCGGTTCGCTATATCGACAAAAACGACGGAGGGGTCAGCCAATTCCGCTATCTGCGCGACAATACCCTGCTGATCTCAATGCACCTGCGTCTCCTAAGTGAATTTATAGTACACTTACCGAAACTGATCACCCGCAAAATTCAAAAAATCTACTGATAATCAAGCACTTTTTATAAATTATGAAACAGCAATTACGCAACTTCGTCTTTCAAGAGCTTATTTTCGTCGCCGATCCGAACAGTTTTTCCGATGACGAGGATTTAATTAACGCAGGTCTGGACAGCATGGGAATCATGCGCCTGATTATGTTTATCGAAAGCCAGTTTGGCGTCACGCTCCCCGATGTCGAAATCGATCCCGATAATATCGGCTCGTTTAACGCACTAGAACGTTGGATTGTTAGTCATCAAGCATGAAGCACACGTCCCCATTAATCGAACAAGCCTTAAACCCGGCCGATTATTTCACTTTGGCAATCGATGAGGCGCTGCGTCTTGAAAACATGCCCGGCAACTTATGCGGTTTTGGGCTGGAACTGGATAAACAACCCGACGTTAGCGAGCTGTGCACCCGCATTCTGGAGTTTATGCAGCAATTTCCAGAGGTTACTGCCAGCTTGCAGCAACAAGGACGCCGCTTTTTCTGGCGTCAACGTCCCGAACCGCAGCAATTGTTTTATCAACATCACTGTTCTTCGATTGAAAGCGAAACGTTCTTTTTTCAAACCACGATCAGCCAGATTATCAATCACCATGCACCACGCGAGAGCCTTGCGCCGATTGAATTTCATCTGCTGACCGGCCCGAATCGGCATGCCCTGCTGCTGCGCTGGCATCATCCCTTGTGCGATGCGCGCGGCGCGGAATTGATCTTGAAATATCTATGTACCGAAAGCCTGGAACAACGCGCATTATTTGATCAGCCGAACACTCCCTCGTTAGTGCAAGCCCAATTGGCTAAATACTCCTGGTGGCGGAAGCTGCGGTTTTTTTGGCAGGCCTATCGTTACATTCGACGCCTCGATCACTATCGAAGCATTCAGCATCGCCAGTCACTCGACGCGCCCAAACGCCTGCATGCCCTGACCTTTAGACTCACCGAAACACAAACGCAACAAGTCGCCGAACACAGTCGGCGCCTGACCGGGCTGACCGGCACCAGCCTTTATTATATTGGCTGTTTGATGCGCGCCCTGCACAAACTGGAACCCGATGCTCCCGGTGAGGCCTATTTGGCACCCTATGCATTCAATTTGCGCAAGCAAAAAGCCCTAACGCCATTACTGGGCAATCATTTGGGCACTTTATTTGCCCAAGCGCCTAAGGCTTTGCTCGACAACCGCGAACAATTATTCGCGCATCTGAAAGAGCAATATGCGCAAACGCTCAAGCAACAGCTCGACCAGGCGTTTTTCCCGACCATGTGGGCGGCAAGTTTCCTGCCGCTGGTGAAACACATCAAAGAACTACGCGCCTCCTACAAAGACGGTAGTGAGCGCAGCTCATTCTGGTTTTCGGACATCGGCCAGCTCGACAGTGTCGAACGGAACTTTTTCGGTGCCGATATCACCGGCGTGTTTCATACCTGTCAAGTGACCAGCCCGCCTGGCCTCGGCCTGTTGATGTGTAAATATCGCGGTCAATTGACGCTCAATTACAATTTTGTCGAGCCCTTGTTTAACGAAACCTGGATTAAACAATTGCACGAACGAATGAGCCATGAATTATTGGGTCAATAAATGGATTTGCTTGCAGGTTTTAACCACCAATGCCTTAGTGCACCGAATCGCCTAGCCTTTTCAGAAGCCGAGCGATCGATCAGTTATCAACAATTTCAACAAGGATTTCAGGCCGTTGCCGCCTTTTTAGAGCAACAAGCGTGCGCCAATTCGTGTATCGCGCTATTGTTGGAGCGCGGGATTTTAGCCGCAAGCGCCGTCTATGGCGTGTTATCGGCTTCCGCGAGTTACCTGCCGCTCGATATCAAAAATCCTCCGGAACGGCTCAACTTGATTATCGAAGACGCCCAACCCCGGCTGATTCTGGGTCAAGGCCCCTGCCCCGCCTGGCTGAACGCTCGTGACAGTTGGCGGGATATCAGTCAACTTGCCCCCGCTCCGAACTATACCCCTGCCCCGCTTGATCCTGAAGCGATTGCCGCGATTCTGTATACCTCAGGTTCAACCGGTAGACCCAAGGGCGTGGCTTTAACTCATCGAGCGATGCACAATTTTGCCGACTGGGCGCGGCTGACATTTGGTTTGTCAGCCGACGACCGAATTGCGAGCCTTGCACCGTTTCATTTTGATTTATCGGTATTCGATTTGTTCAGCAGTCTGGCAGCCGGGGCGAGCGTTCACTTTATGCCTGCGCAACTCACCCTCGCGCCGACTCGATTGTCGCATTGGCTGCAAACTCAGGAAATTACCTGTTGGTACACCGTGCCTTCACTGCTCAGTTTCCTGGCACTCAAAGGCGACCTCGCCAACACCACGCTGCCCAAACTTAGAACCTTGCTGTTCGCCGGAGAAGTTTTTCCAAGTGCGCAATTAATTCGACTTGCCGAACAATTACCCCAAGTCGAACTCTATAATCTGTTCGGACCGACCGAAACCAATGTCTGCTGTTACTGGCCGGTCGAGCGCCGCCGATTGCAAGCCGACCAGCCGATTCCAATCGGCATCCCGGCCTGCGACGCAAAATTACAGATCGATCCCGAAACCGGCGAGTTGTTGGTCGATTGCCCGAATAATTTTGCGGGCTATTGGCAAAACGGCGCATTGCATCGGATCAGCACCGACAACGCTTATCGCAGCGGCGACCGGGTGTCGCTAAACGAATTCGGCGAATATTGCTATCACGGCCGCCTTGATCGAATGCTCAAATGTTCGGGCTACCGCGTTGAACCCGCCGAAATCGAACAGATCATCCGCCAATCGCCCTTGGTCGAAGACTGCGCGGTTATCGGTCTCCCGGATCCTACCAGCGGACAACGCCCCGCGGCAGTCATTGTTTTTAAAGCCGCGCATCAGTTAGCGCAATTGTTGCCGTCACTTAAAACCCAATTGCCCCATTATATGCAGCCGACCAAAGTGCTGGTTAAAGAACACTTGCCTCGCCTCAGCAACGGCAAGATCGATTATTGCAGCCTTGCCACTCTTTTTGAAAAGCCATGAACCTTGATTTTGCCTTGATAACGCCCGCTGGCGATTACTCAGCTTCAGCAGAACGACTGAAGTTTTGCGCGCAGCAACAGCTATTTAAACATGCCGTCCCGGTTGAATTCGGCGGGCTAGGCAATAGCTTCCTCGACCTCGTCGAAAACCATCGCCAATTAGGTTTAGTAACTCAAGATCCGGGGCTGATCTTATCGCTCAACGCCCAACTGTGGGGGGCGATTTTCCCGCTGCTCATTTTCGGCAGCGCCGAACAACAACAGCGCTGGCTGCCGGGACTGCTGAATGGCGAACTGATCGCCGGTCATGCGATTACCGAGCCGGAGGCAGGATCAGATACCGGCGCGTTAAGCACTCACGCAATCTCAACCAAGGATGGCTGGCTGCTCAATGGCAGCAAACGCTACATCACCAATGCGCCGATTGCCGATCTGATGATTGTCTATGCCGTTGAGGACCGGGGCTTATCCGCCTTTATCGTGAGCGTCGACGATCCGGGCGTTCAATTTAAGCCTCGAGCGCAAGTCACAGGCTGTATGACCGCCCCTATCGGTGAAGTGCTGCTCAACGATTGTTTGATTCCGACTGAGCGTCGCCTTGGCAAAAGCGGCGCGGGCAGCCAAATTATGCAGAGCGCGTTGGAACTTGAACGCGCCTTTATTTTTGCAGGGATTGCAGGCGTCATGACCCGACAACTTGAAGCCGTGATTCAATTTAGCCGCGAGCGCCGCAGCCAGGGTAAATCTTTAGGTCAGCATCAAGCAATCAGCCATAAAATCGCCGAAATGAAAGTCCGGCTCGATACCGTGCTACTCTGGGTTCACCGCTGCGCCGAACTCAAAGACACCGGCAAACGCCTGAGCCTTGAAAGCGCTCAAACCAAGTTATTCGCGAGCGAAGCGTTTTTGCAATCCAGTCTCGACACCGTACAAATTTTAGGGGCCAGCGGCCTACTGACCGAACAACCCTTCATCGGTTTCGTGCAGGATGCTCTCGCCAGTCGTTTATTTTCAGGCAGTTCCGAAATTCAGAAAAATATTATTGCGGGATTGTTGGGTGTGGGGTTAAGGTAGTCTGCAAGCATTAATTACTTCTGGTTTAAGGGTTCGACTGAACCCATATTCGACTTCTCATAAGTCTTCAACGGATTAGCTTTAGGGATACAGAGTTATTAAAAATGCCTTTATTGTAACTATTGATCTTCCACTCTCGCACACTGCAACCCCACCCTAATCCTCCCCTTATCATTTGCCACGACTTCTAAGCTAGTCTTATCTCAAACTGGGGTTAGACTTAGTACCATACAGTCTCCATTTTAGGTTACAAGCACCGAATCAGACTTCTGGAAATTTAAAAACTTGAATTCGCGTATTACTAATTTTAGGTTACAAGCTCCGAATCAGGCATCTGAAAATTTAAAAACTTGAATTCACGTATTAATAATTTAGGGTTATAAGAACCGAATCAGGCTTCTGGAAATTTAAAAACTTGAATTCGCGTATTATTATAAGATGCGTCGTTGAAATAAAGATGCTTCTAAATTCCAGGTCAACATGATCACTATCGACACATCCAACTGTGAGAAGGAACCCATAAGATTTCCGGGAGCTATTCAGCCTCATGGAGTCCTGCTTGTGCTTGATCCGGTCTCGGGCATCATCGAAGCGGCCAGCGAATCGAGTAAGCGGTTGCTCAATCAATCCGCTGAGAACTTACTGGGACAAACCTTTGGTCAGATTTTCGGTGCTTCTGCTCAAATCGCCCTCACAAACGCCCTACAAAACACCCTGCTTCCGTTTGCACAGTTGTCTATTAATAGTAGAGCACTGGTCTTTCGCCCGCATCTCAATATCAACGGTCAGATGTTGGTGGATATTGAGCCTGATAGTTCGCAATCAACGTCAAATACTTTGCTGTATCGCTGTCGTCGGGGTCTTGAAACGTTACGGCAGTTGAACACGCTGGAACAGATTACCCAAGAAGCCGCGCAATTAGTGCGCGACTTAACCGGCTTTGATCGGGTCATGATCTATCGCTTTGATGAAGACTGGAATGGTGAAGTCACTGCCGAAGCCTGTATTGAGGGCATAGAGCCCTATCTCGGACTCAATTTTCCGGCCAGCGACATTCCCAAACAGGCGCGTGATTTGTTTCAAGCCAGCAGAATCCGGCAGATTCCCGATGTCTTGTATACACCGTCAGCCTTACTTTCCATCAAGGATAGTCAAGGCATTGATCTGGGTCTTTCCAGCTTGCGCAGTGTCTCACCTATCCATATTGAATATCTGGTCAATATGCGGGTCAGAGCGACCCTGGTGGGTTCTCTGGTGGTTAATGGTCGGTTGTGGGGATTGGTTTCCTGTCAGCAAATGACCGAACCTAAATATTTTGCTCCGATGGAACGAGATGCTCTCGACTGGTTCTGTCAAGATCTTGCAGCGCTCATTCAAGAAACCCAGATCCGGGAGTTGCGGGACCGGGAATATCGGCTTGCCGAAAAACGTCGGAAACTGGTCGATGCGGTGCGCGAATCGAGCTTTAAATCGTTACTTCAAGAAGACACTTGTGTGGATTTGCTGGACATTGTCGATGCCGATGGTTTTGCTCTCTTAATAGATGACACTATCCAAACTACCGGTCGAACTCCATCCATCAGTCATATTAGAGAGTTACTGCGGCTTCGACACATTCTGGGAAATTCATCAAATCCGTTTGCCTCAAGTTATCTCACTCACGATTTCAGTCTGAAGAAAATTGATAACGGGGTCGCAGGTGGATTATTTGTTTCGGTTCGAGAAAATCCATCCATCACGATGATTTGGTTTCGACAAGAACGTTGTAAAACGATCCGTTGGGGCGGAAATCCTGAAAAGTATCGGGTTGATGAAAACGGGCGCTTGTCACCACGAACGTCATTTGCGCAGTTTTTGCAAAATGTTCAAGATCAAAGCTTACCGTGGTTACCCGAAGAAGTCGATTCAGCGAAAGAATTAGGCTTACTGATCGAAATCGACTTAGTCAGACAAGAGCAAGCTTTTGCCCAAACTGTCTTCAATTCCAGCCCGGAAAATGTAGCCGTTCTTAATCCTCAGGGCGTGATTACTATGGTTAACGCGTCCTGGCAGCAATTTGCCAGAGAAAACCAGGACCCTTGGCATGTATCAAGCACAATTGGTATGAATTATCGAAACGTCTGCATGGCTGCGGTTAATCAACCCAAAGGAGATGAAGCCTTAACCGCTTGGCAGGGAATAGAAACCGTATTGAACAAAACGAGGAGCTATTTCACACTGGATTATCCTTGCGATTCGCCGACCGAGCGTCGCTGGTTCAGAATGCATGTCTATCCGATGCAAGCGCCGTGTGAAGGCGTCGTGGTGGTGCATCAGGACTTTACCGCCAGTAAACTCGCCGAACTGCGTTTGGCAGAAGAGCGTACCCATCTTCGCACCTTGCTCGAAACCTTACCGGATTGTGTCTGGCTCAAAAATCCTGAGGGTGTTTATTTATTTTGTAATCCCGCTGTTGAACGTTTTTTTGGGCTTTCTGAAGCTGAAATCGTCGGTAAAACGGATTATGAACTCTTGAGTCTCGAGATGGCTGACGAATTCAGGCGCACTGACCTTAAGGCACTTGAGAATACTGGACCGATAATCGCAGAAGACTGGCTTGCTTATGCCAGCAACGGTCAACAAGTGTTATTGGAAACGACCAAGATTGCCATGCGCGATATGCAGGGGAAGTTACAGGGTGTGCTGGGTATAGGCCACGACTTCACGTATCGTCATCAGGTGGAAACGGCGTTGCGTCGCGAACGAGACCAGAAGCAGGCGCTGCTGCAAAATGCCAGTGATGGCATCAGTATTATGGATAGTGACGGCAAGCTGATTGAGGTCAGCGATTCATTTTGTCAGATGCTGGGTTATACGCGAGAAGAACTTATCGGCATGCATGTGTCTCAATGGGATGTGGGTATTCCTGCAAGCGAACTGATGACTGCCGTCAGAGCGAAATTCGAACAACCGATTCGATCTCAGTTTGAAACACGCTACCGCCGCAAGGATGGTAGCAGCTACGATGTTGAAATCAGCTGTTTTCCCATTGACATTGATGGAGAAACAATATTATTCAATTCCTCCCGTGATATTAGCGAACGAAAAGCCAGCGAAAGTTTATTGCGTAAACTCTCCTTAGCGGTTGATCAGAATCCCAGTTCGATTGTGATTACCGACCTTGACGCTAACATCGAATATGTTAACCAGGCATTTTTTGAAGCAACGGGATATGCTTTAGATGAAGTTATCGGACATAATCCGCATCTGCTGCATTCAGGGAAAACACCCAGCACGGTTTACCAGGATATGTGGGCGACGCTCACGCGGGGGGATATTTGGAAAGGCGAACTGATCAATAAAAAGAAGGACGGTACTGAATATATAGAAGCCTCCGTGATATCTCCCGTCCGTCAGGCGAATGAGAAAATAACTCATTATGTCGCTATAAAAAATGACATTAGCGAACGTAAAATGGCAGAACTGCGGCTGCAGGAATCGGAACAGCGCTTTCGTACCGTCGCCGATGCCGCTCCCGTGCTGATTTGGTTGGCTAATTCCGATAAACTTTGTATCTGGTTTAACAAAGTCTGGCTGGATTTCACCGGACGCAGCTTTGAGCAGGAATACGGTCATGGCTGGGCGGAGGGCGTTCACCCGGATGACTTCCAACGCTGTTTGGATGGTTATGTCAGTCATTTTGAGCGCCGTGAACCATTCACAATGGAATACCGCCTAAGACGTTACGACGGTGAATATCGTTGGATTCATGACCACGGGGTGCCTAGGTTGAGCGAACACGGACTATTTGAAGGTTACATCGGTTCCTGTGTTGATATCACTGAGCTGCTCGACGCAAAAGAAAAGCTGCAATCGAGTTTCGAGCTTTTTACTAAACTATCCCAATCGGTACCGGGCGTCGTCTATCAATACCAATTGTTCGAAGACGGGCATTCCTGTTTTCCCTATGCAAGTCAGGGAATAGAGGTTATTTATGGGGTAACGCCCGAGCAGGTTAAAGACGATGCCTCGGCGGTATTTGCCGTTTTGCATCCAGATGATATTGATAGAATCGTACAATCCATTCAAGACTCGGCACTCACACTTAACACCTGGCAGTTGGAATACCGGGTTTTACTGCCTAACAAAGGTATGCGTTGGATGTCCGGTCTGTCGCGACCTGAAAGACTGGCAGACGGCAGTACCCTCTGGCACGGGTTTATCACTGATATTACTGAGAACAAAGCATTAGAACAGCAACTCCTGGAAGGCCAGTTGCGCCTCAAATTCGCTTTCGAAGGTTCCGGAGACGGCATGTGGGATTGGAACGTCGAAACCAGCGAAGTCTTCTTTTCCAAACGCTGGAAAGAAATGCTCGGCTTTGCTGAAGATGAAATCAGCGGCAGTTTGGAAGAATGGGATAGACGTGTCCATCCCGACGATAAGCCAAAGGTAATGGCTGATCTTCAGAGCTATTTCGAGGGATCGACGCCGACTTACCTTAACGAACATCGTGTTTTATGCAAAGACGGCAGCTACAAGTGGATACTCGACCGGGGAATGGCAATGACGCGCGACGCGAATGGCCGACCCAGTCGCATGCTGGGGACCCATTCCGATATCACCGACCGGAAACAGGCTGAAATTGAACGAGACCGGTTACTCCGTATCATTGAGGACGCACCGGATTTTATCGCCATGTCGGATATGCAGGGACACCTCAAATACCTGAATTCGGCGGGTGCCAGGATGATAGGCTTGCCTGAGGACATAATAGTATCTTTTCTGGAAATCAAAGATATGCATACGGAATCTGCTACCAAAAAAGTCTTGGAGGTGGGCGTTCCGACAGTACTTCACCAAGGTTTCTGGCAGAGTGAAAATACTCTGCTACACCAGGATGGCCACGAAATCCCCGTCTCGCAATTGCTGTTAGTCCACCGGGATAACGCGGGTACTCCGCAGTTGCTTTCGACCATTATGCGGGACATTACCTCTCAGAAACTTGCAGAACAAGCCTTGAAACAAGCTAAGGATGTTGCCGAACAGGCCAGTCGAGCGAAAAGCGAGTTTCTGGCCAACATGTCACACGAAATCAGGACACCGCTGAATGCCGTGATCGGTTTTTCGCAACTGGCGTTAAATACCTCGCTGACCGCTCAGCAGCAAGATTATCTTTCCAAAATTCTAGGGTCATCCCAGCACTTACTCGCCATTCTCAACGATATTCTGGATTTCTCGAAGATTGAAGCTAACCGTCTGTCCATTGTTCCCGAACCATTTGACCTGGATGCTCTGATCCATCATCTGGACAGCTTGTTTTATGTGCGCGCTAAAGAAAAGTCACTGGAATTTACGCTCCAGATCGCCAGCGACGTGCATTGTCACTTGATAGGTGATGCTTTACGCTTGCAACAAATACTCACCAATCTATTGAGCAATAGTATCAAGTTCACCGAACAAGGGTTCGTGCGCTTAGCGATAGGTGTGGTTGCACGCGATAAAAAACACATCACCTTAAAGTTTTCAATCGAAGACAGCGGTATCGGCATGACTAACGCCCAGCAACAACGGTTGTTTCAACCTTTTACCCAGGCTGATGCCTCGATTACCCGATCTTTCGGGGGGACCGGTTTAGGATTGGCGATATGCCGCAAACTCGCACAACTGATGGATAGTGATATACATTTAGAGAGCGCTCAGGGAATAGGCAGCACCTTCTGGTTTGAAATGCAATTCGGTTTAGCAAAACATTCCACCGGAACCCGTTTAAACCAACATAATCGAAAGCCACTGACGACGAAACACCTGCAAACCATTGCTGCGGGCCTTGCTAATATTCGCGTGTTATTGGTGGAAGATAACCCCCTGAATCAGCAGGTTGCCCAAGAATTTCTAAGCTATAGACTTTCATAAATTAAATTTCCGAAAATACGAAAATTCCCTCTTTTGTCGGTATGCTTGACGCCATAAGAAAATACCGCCAAAGGAATGCTTGAATGATAGCGCTCACCTTCTCCAAACTGATTTTAGAAAAACTGAAAGA
>CANNKG010000163.1 GCA_947505105.1 Methylococcaceae bacterium
AGTAAAACCGACAAAGATTGTAATAGCTGCGCTTCAGAGATGACATTTTTTACCGACTGGCTTGTTTCCATATTCATAATTTCCACTTGATCAATATTCGAGGAAATAATTCCGCTTGCGGTAGATTGTTCATTTAAAACACTGGAAATGGTATTGACGGCGTTCAACACTGTCTGATTGATTTCTTGAATTCGCGTCATACTAATGCCTGCTTCATCGACTTTATTGACGCAAGAGTTGACGCGCTTGACACCATCTTCAATACCACAAAGCGCCTCGCGGGTACTTGACTGAATATTGGTAATCATGCCGGTAATTTCTTGAGTCGAAGAGGCGGTTCGTTCCGAAAGATTGCGAACTTCATCAGCGACGACTGCAAAGCCTCGTCCTGCTTCTCCAGCGCGGGCTGACTCGATCGCGGCATTGAGCGCCAGCAAGTTGGTTTGATCGGCAATGTTTTTAATGACATTGACAATCTCACTAATATGCGCCGAAACCTCGCTGAGCTTTTCGACCATCACTGCGCATTGGTTCACGGAAGTAGAACTTTGTTGCATTTCGATGACCGCTTGGTTGGTGGTTGTGTTGCCCTCGACGGAAAGCATACGTGCCCTATTGGCCATTTCATTAGCTGTTTGAGCATTATTTGAAAGTTGATGAATTGCTGCCGAAATTTCTTTGAGTTTACCTGCTATTGTTGCAATCGCTCGATTCTGTGAATTCACTTTTCCTGAAACATAGTCTGCGGTTGTGACTAAGCCTTGAGCGGTCATGTGGAGTTTTTCGGAGCTTTCGCGAATTTTGAGCACATTATCTTTTAACGATTTTCGCATTTGGCTGATTGCCGCCATCATGCTGGAAGTATCGTTTGGCGCTAAGGGGACCGGAGTGGTCAGGTCGCCTGATGCAATCCGTCTGACAATTTGTGCTGCAAAAAACGGTTCTCCCCCCAGCGGATCGATAACTATTTTTTTCAAGGTAAGTAGCGTGAAAACGATTAAAAAAGCGACCGACACGATACCCCCACCGAGGATATTAATCATTCGTGATTGGATCAGGTCATCAAGCTCGTTTTTTGAATAGACACCAACGATACGCCAGTTCCAGGTTTGGAATTCTTTGTCGATAAGACCCCAATCCGGATCCGTATTCACATTGACTCGCTGCGTTGCCTCTGATGAACTGATATTATTGGATTGGAAGCGCACTTGATTTTGTGAGTCAACAATCGCGAAGAAGCCCTTTTTAAATAGCCTCATATTTTCAATTGCATCAATTATTGCTTGAAAGTCAATTTTATAACCGACATACCAAACGCCGATAATATTACCATCTTGACCGCGGATAGGTTCATAGCTGGTGATATAAGGATTATTCAGGATATCGACTTTACCATAGAAAGCGTGTCCTTCACGGAGTGCGGCATAAGCCTTACCGCTATGATCCAGAACTGTGCCTATGGCTCGGTCATTATCGACTTTGAGGGTAGTCGAGATTCTAATAAAATCCTCACCGCTTTTGACAAAGATAGTTGCTGTGCCGCCTTGCGTTTTGACGAGATTATCGACGAGTTCAAATTGATTGGCCTGAGCTTTATTGCCGAGTAGCAAATTAGGAACGGTTTTCTCTTTAATAACTATCTGAGGCCCTAATGATGCAGTGCCTAAGGCACTTCCCTGACTTATAAGTAATGCGATGGCGCTTTTAGCTTTTTCTAAGATTAAGTTGTCGGTGATCGACATATATATAAAAATACTATGAATTTGGCGCTCAATCCGTTCGTGAAGTTCAGTTTCAATGCGATTTTTTTCAGAAAACGAAAATAGTAATGCACCAATAATAAAGAGTGAAATCATAACTACCGATACTGGAATCATTAAGCGCGCTTGTAGATTTTTTTGTAAATGAGTTGATTCTTGCCGTAGCGATGAGTTTCTATTTAGCTTGGCAACGTTTGAACCACTTGAATCGTTATTGAACTGGCTTGGCATTGTATGATCCTCGTAATGCGTTTTTAGTTGTAATATTAATCATGGATCAAAAGCAGTTCGCTAACATCTGACGTTACTGTGATTGGGCGACAATGTGACTCCAAAGCGATGGATATTTATCAAATATGGGAGTCGGTATTTTCGATCCGATTTTAAAGCTTGAATTTGATGCACAAAACAATGTGAAGTTAGGTCTTGCCAACGATTAGCTATCTTACTTTGGCGGCACCCTATCCGAGTTCCTTGTTGTAACCTAATCAAAAAGATTACACCGGTATATAAACGAGGGATATCATTGTCTTATTGTTTTAGGCCAAGTATAGACAACATTTACAATTTTGGTAGTTAATGCGTTTATTCAAGGTGGAAGAGAGGGGAAGTGACCAATGAACCGCATATCAATTTTCAATAATGCGGTTCCGATCTTGGTAGGAGTGTTCTAGCAGAATCTATCTTTGGAGTCGGAGTGTCTAGTTTTCAGCATCAACGATATTTTCGTGCTTCGGCATTTAAATCGTCTACTAAGCGTTGGTGCTGGTACATGTCGTCGTTTAGACGATGACGGCGCCGATCCAGATCTCGAATCTCATTGCGTATTCTGTTACGGTCGCTGTCCGAACGTTTTTTATCCGACAGACTATTTTCTTTATTGCTGAGTTCGTTATCGATGCGTTCCAACTCAGTTCGATCTTGATAGACTTGATACGCGGCCGAATTATAACGACTGAATAGACTATCAATCGCCGGTGGACAGACATGTTGGTATTGCTGACCATTTAAACCGGTTTTAAACGCATTTTCCAGTCGACAGTAGTCATTCAAGCCTTGGGTGCGACCGGCCTGATATTGTTCGTGGTTGATCATGATCCCGTATTCGCTACAGGCTTCTTGATGTTGGCTGAGCCGTCCGCTGGTTTGGCCGGATAAACCGTCATTCAGACCCAAGGTATACCAGTCGCCTCGCTTGCATTCTTCCTGATTTAAAGTTGCGCAACCGGTTAGAATCAGTATTACGAGAGATAAAGTCAGCAGTTTCAAGAGGCGGCTCCAGCAGGTTTTGGGTAATAACTAACGCGCTAATTAGATATGGCCTCAGCTTGTGCAGCGGTTAAAAACTAATAAGCACTCAAGTGAATTGCAATATTTTCATTAGTAACGTGCCTGAAATAACTTGCATATCAAACTCCCTCTCCCATTGGGAGAGGGGGGGTGAGGGGATTTCAGTTGCTCAAGTTATTCCGTGCATTTACTTAATGAATAATATTTTTACCTTTCAGAACGCTGTATATTTCATCAAGCGACAAAATATCGCTATCAAGCGTTAGATCGGTTTGTTCAACTTTTGCATTGATACAAATGCAGATAAGTCCGGCATTTTTGAGTGCTGGTATGGCATCGCTGGGGGTGTCTTCTAATACAGTGACTAGATGACCGTTATCGAAGAGTTTGCGTTCCAATAAATAGCCGATGCTAACTGCTTCGCTGCCGGTCAAATTAATCGCGGTGGCGACTTGACTAAAACGCGCTGCTCGTTCCTGCGCATCAACCGCTTTCAAATTGATGCTGTCGGAGCTGCCGGTGATCATGCCTGCGCCCACCGTGACATTGCTCAGCCGGTCAATCACAATAAACGAACCAGTGCCTTTGCTGAGTTTATAAGGGTCGAAGACAATCGGCGCGGTTAAGGAAACCGTGCATGAACCGATTTCGTTGAGGTTTAATTGATTGGCATCGTGATGTTCTAGGGTGTTGACGTCAATCCGATGATGAATAATCGAGATCGAGCCTGAAACGCTGCGAGTTCCTGATTTAATCAGATACTGGCGACCGGGGACCATGGCTTGCTCGGTCATCCAGACAATGGTGGCTTTAAATTTGTCCGCGATGCTTGGCGCTTGTTTTTGAGTGCCGATTAAAACATCGCCGCGGCTGATGTCGATTTCGTCTTCCAAGGTTAAGGTAACTGCCATTGGTGTGAAGGCGCGAGGGATTTCGCCGTCATGGGTGACAATGCTTTTAATTTTACTGGTCTTGCCTGAAGGCAGGGCAGTAATGGTATCGCCCATGAAAAAAACCCCGGAAGCTACCGTTCCACAGAAACCGCGAAAATCCAAGTGAGGGCGATTAACATATTGCACCGGAAAGCGCGCATCAGTGAAATTATGGTCGCTGACAATTTCAATGGTATTCAAGGTTTCCATGAAGGTTTGGCCGACAAACCAAGGCATGAATTCGCTGACGTTGACCACGTTATCACCGTTTAAGGCCGAAATTGGAATAAAGCGAATATCGTGCAAGTCGAGATTTTCGGTAAAATCGAGATAATCTTGCTGGATTTTTTTAAAGGTGGCTTCGCTGTATTGCATTAAGTCCATTTTATTAATGGCGACAATGACATGTTTGATGCCGAGTAACGAAGCGATAAAACTGTGACGCTTGGTTTGCGTTTGAACGCCATAACGGGCGTCGATCAAAATGACGGCCAAATCGCAACTGGACGCCCCTGTTGCCATATTTCGTGTGTATTGCTCGTGACCTGGGGTGTCGGCGATAATAAATTTGCGGGTCGAAGTCGAAAAGTAGCGGTAGGCTACGTCAATGGTTATTCCTTGTTCACGTTCAGCCTGCAGTCCATCAACCAGGAGGGCGAGGTCAATTTGGCCGACGCCGGTGGTGCCTGATTTAACACTATCGGCTTGAACGGCGGCCAGTTGATCTTCATAAATCATTTTGGAGTCATGTAATAAACGTCCGATTAGCGTACTCTTTCCGTCATCGACATTGCCGCAGGTTAAAAAGCGCAATAATTCCTTACGTTCATGCTGGGCCAAGTAAGCGTTGATATCAGTACTAATAAGATCAGATTGATGAGACATGAATAGTTTCCAAGTTAAAAAATGCGTAAATCTATAGTTGCTATGGAAGATGCGAATAGCCAGCTATCGGGTATAGGGCTATTGTAAATGAGATCGGCACGGCGCTCCAGTGTTACGCCTATTTTTCGTCTAGGTGCCAGACGCCATCTTTGAGTAAAGCACGGGCTTGCCATTTCATCAGGATGTGTTGATCGGCCTCAAAAATTTCCGGACAGATGGATTTTTCGGTCGTGGAGTCCGTTTCGAAGTCAGTCAACCATTGTTCCCAGGCGGTGATCAAACTCGGAGTGAAGCGTGGATCATTTGGGCAGCCCAGCGCATAGAGCAAGGTCGATTGGTTGCGCCCCTTGACGCGGAACTTGCCTAAACGTCGCACTGGCAGCGTTAATTGCTGGGCCATCGCCAGTAAATCGTCGGTGATGATGATTTCGGTATTGAAGTGGCGGGTGAGTGCTTCAATTCTGGAAGTCAAATTCATCGGGTCGCCTAAAATGCCGAATTTTCTGACGCCTTGTTTCGGCCCCAAATCCCCCATGACCACCGAACCTGCCGAGAGACCGATTCCAGCATTGATAATGTTGCAAATATCGGTTAATTGCGCATCGTTGAGAACATGTTTATAACGCATCGGCAGTTCCGAAAAAAAACGTTTTTGCAATTTGGAGAGTTCGATGGCACCGAGCAGGGCGTTTTGAAAAGTTTTAGTTTGGGTAGCTTCATTAAAGGGCCAGTAATAACAGACCATGTCGCCGACATAGGTTTCAAGCCAGCCTTCATAATGCTCTTGAAGGACTAGCGAGGTTTGTTCCAAATAGTCATTCATCAGATTCAGAACATGTATTGGTTCCTGCAACATGTTCGTCACCGTGGTGTAACCGGCCAGATCGCTCATCAGGACGACTGCCTGAGATCGTTGATTTTGAAATGATTGATTCGGGTTTAGCGAAAACAACAAATTATGCACCTGTTTGGGCATATATTGCAGAATCAGACGGCCTTCTTTGACTCCGATATATAAATGCAAAGCGGTAACTTGTAGGCCACCGAGTAGAAATGTGCTGACACTTAGGGTTACCGGCCAGAGTTGATACATTGGCGTCAGACAACACAGGGCGCTGAGGCTGGCGAGTAATAACACAGCGAACACGGGTAGCCAGCCAAGCTGTTTGATTTGAGTCGCGCTATAAACACCCAAAACTGAAACGACCAAAAATAATAGCCATTTGAAGATTTTGGTCAGTTCCCGGGGATGATCTTGATTTAATAAAGTCTCGATTGAATCGACGAGATATTGGGGGCCGGGAGTCAAGGCATGTGGACTAAACAAAGCGGTCGTCATCGGGGTGATGATAACGTCGGTTGCCTCTGAAGGAGTGGTAAGTTGTAAGATGACGACTCGATTTTTCATTAAGGCAGCCGCTTGTTGGGCGATTTGTTGGTCGCAGGAAGCCAATTGGCTGACCGGAATAATCGGCTGTTTTGCGGTAGCTTGAATGGTATAACGTGGATAACTGAAGCGGATTCGGCGGCAGGGATGATTATCGTCGCAAAGTTCTTGCGTGGCGGCCTGATCTGATGCTAAGCCTGAGTCATTCTGAATAAAACCGGCCATAATCGAACTGGCATGGTCCGGCGATAAATCAAGCCAACGGGCAATCGAGCTATTTTTGGAAACTAATCGATCCAAAGCCACAAGGCCTGAGCTTGGAATAAAGGCTTCGTTTTCCCAATCATAGAGCAGCGCATCGGGGAGTTCTGCTTGAGTATCGAGGTAGGGCGCAACTCTGAATGATGCAAAGACGGAACTTGGCATTTTTAGCGGCGCGTTTCCGGCTGGACTATTGGTTAATTGACACTGATTTTCGCTGATGATGCATCCGGGTTCCGACCAGCGGACTTCGCCGTTGGTTTCAATACATTGGGCATATGGCATCAATCCTTCATTTTCTTTAGCAAGTCGGGCATCAAGAAATACCCCTTTGGCGCCTGCAGCGATCAGTTGTTCCGTTGCTTTTGCATATAACGGTAAAGCCTGTTTTCGACTGACCTGAATTGGGATAGCGTCATCCAACACCACGATACCCGTATATTTCCATTCGTTTCTGGCCTGAACGACTAAGGCAGTATCGTGAATCCAGTAATCAATACTCGTGCCCAGGAACGCGTCGAGACTGATGCCGATGATGGCGGCGTTTACAATAAATAACAGTAACCATTTTTTTGCGATTGAAGGTAATGCTGGCATGCGCGTCTAAAACGAAAAGGTAACCTGGGTATCTTTATTGAATGTCGGGAATTCGAAATTCTGGATGACCTCGATCGCACAATCGGCAAATTGTTTATCGGTGAGCGTTTCTTTAACCGAGGTTTCGGTAATTTCACCAGAGGCTTTAATCTTCCAGCTTAGCGTGATTGGCTGACTGATTTGATAGATTTTACGACATAGGTCGATTTCAGGCTTTAGATAGTTAATCCATTGATTGAGAATCTGTTGTTGCTCTGCGGGTGTTGTCGCTTTAGCAATGGATGATTTCAAACCACGCATCGATAATGAGGTTTTTTGCTCCGGTTTTGAAAGTGTCGGCGGTTTTTTGATCGAAGCGCTCGCACAGAACAAATTATTTTTATCGGAATTGGAGGCGTGGCATTCCAGGCGACCGTTGCTCCATTGGCTGCATTGTGCCAAGCCTTCCGGGCTAATCCAGGGCGATAGTGCGCTGTTCACCTTGATATCGACCGATTGGGACGATTTATTTTGGCAAATAATTTGGGTATTCTCAGTGCTGGATGAGGACTCAATAGATTCAAGCCAAAGTCGACTTTCGGCGGGTAATTGCAAGAGGGTTTCTTCTGCAAGGAGAGCCGATTCGTTACAGCTGTTATTGACGATTGCAGTTCCGGGGCTACGGTTTTTTTGCAGTTTCAAAACGCCACATTCGGACGCTTGAACAGCGAAAGTGCCGGTAGACAGGCCGCATATAATGCTTACTGACAAGGCTGATTTGATGGTTTTGCTGGTAAATAACATAGTTGATTACCTCGGAATATTCGTAAGATAGTAAATGGCTTAAGCGCAGTTCTTTGAATCGAATGCTTAAGGCAATGCGATCAATAACAATTTAAGGGCTCGTGCTCTGAATTTGAACAGAGAGAGTTTCCTATAGTTTTTCAGAAGGGGCATAAAGCAAGTGAGTAGAACCAAAAACTCCATAATCAAGTTACTTTTTACCCATTCCTTAGGTTACATAGTGTACTGGTTTCATCGAAAAGATCAGTGATTAATTACCAAAATTTACATTTAGGAATGAACATCAAGAATAACAGCTGAATGTCTAACCTAAAATGAACTCGATGTGGCATTCACGTTCTGCTCAAGTGTCAGCATGTTTTCCTAATATTTACCTCGAAATTTGCGTAATGATTCCCTTATTATTTGAACAAGAAATACGCTTTTAAAAATGAAAATAGATGCTAGTATTAAAAGTTTCCAACTAAACTCTGAGTATACATACTATGGCATTCAAAAAAAAATTACTGATTGTTAGTCTTCTAAGCACCGCTATCCTTGGAGTTTCTCACGCCGGAAGTTATTCCTATACCACGGGCATGTTGATCTTAAGATAGAGTAAAAGTACAAACGCCAATTGAAAATGACTATACGTAATTTTCACTTAAGTTATCAGATCAAGACGGAACCTTTACAAGTTTAGGCATCGCACCGTTAGCCGATAACTACCCGTCAGCGGAATCCACGTTAACCTTTGACGTTACTAGTAATAACTATATTCTGACCGTTTTAAATGCCTCGGGCTATTATGGCGTATTGACCGCAGCATCAATTAATGGCCCTTATACCCCCTCTAGTGTCATTAGTGTGCAAGGAAGTTTAGTCAGTACAACGGGAGCGACTGGTCCCAAAGGGGACACAGGAGCAGTAGGTCCGATTGGTCCTAAAGGAGATCCAGGTGCACCAGGTCAAGCCGGAGTTCAAGGGCCAGCGGGTATCCAGGGACTTCCGGGGGTGGCTGGAGCGCAAGGCCCAATAGGTCCGCAGGGAGCCCAGGGACTCCAGGGAGAAATCGGACCGCAAGGCCTAGCCGGTGCAACAGGAGCCACTGGGAGTGGGGTATTAAACGGTCCAACGGGTCCGACCGCAGGCAATGGTAACCCTGGGGATTTTTGGCTCGATACCAACAGTAAAATTTTGTACGGTCCTAAAGGTGCCACCGCTTGGCCAGAGTCAGGGGTACTTCTTGCAGGCGCTACTGGGGCTAGTGGGGCAACAGGCGCAGCAGGGGCAACAGGAGCGCCTGGAGCCACGGGTGCAACAGGTGCGCCAGGGGCAAATGGTTCGGTGGGCGCTCAAGGTCAGCAAGGTCCTACTGGCCCCAATATCGTTTCAAACTCAACGACGACCAACTTAACGGGGCTCTTAAAAGGAACGGGCAGCGCGGTAACGACCGCAGAGGCGGGTACCGATTATTTAACGTCGATTGGATTAACGGCACCCAGTATCTTTTCAGTAACCGGTTCACCATTAACGGCCAATGGCTCGCTGACACTTGGTTTAGCCACCCAGGCGCCAAATACGGTATTGGCAGGGCCCGCAAGTGGGGCAGATGCCCAGCCAAGCTTTAGAAAACTTGGCAGTTCTGATCTATCTCCGCAATGGTATGCTGCAGCGGCAGGTACAGGAGATGTGAACACTGTGGACCTCACGCCAGCGGCAACGAGTTTAGCGACGGGGCTAGAAGTTAACTTTATGCCGATAGCAGCCAACACTCAAGTAGCGCCAACGCTAGATGTTAACGGTCTCGGTGCCAAAACCATTGTCAAGTTAGGTGGAGCGCCATTACAGGCTAATGATTTGACGACCGGCGCGATTGCCAAAGTAATTTATGATGGTGTGAACTGGCAATTACAAAACCCACAAACCAGTGCGAATGGCACCGTAACCAATGTGACAGCTAGTGCGCCATTATCAGTCGCTACGGGTTCTTCGACGCCGGTAATAAGCATTCCACAAGCCAGTGGCAGTGCCAGTGGTTACCTCTCTTCTAGTGACTGGACGACTTTCAACAACAAAGGAACGGTCACTAGTGTAGGAGTCACCGCTCCGATCACCAACACTGGCACTGCAAGCGCTCCAGTCATCGCTATACCGCAAGCAAGCGGCAGTGTCGCTGGCTACCTGTCTCCGACGGATTGGAGTACTTTTAACAGCAAGGGAAATGGCACCGTAACCAATGTGACAGCTTCTGGGCCACTATCCGTTGCTACGGGAACTACTACACCCGCAATAAGCATTCAACAAGCGGCTAGTGGCACCAATGGCTACCTGTCTTCGACGGATTGGAATACGTTTAACAACAAAGGCAGTGGCACTGTCACCGATGTCACCGCCTCCGCGCCGTTATCATCAACGGGTGGTACGACTCCGCAGATTAGTCTTAGCAACTCCGGTGTCACTGCTGGCACCTACCACAGCGCCAACGCCACTATCACGGTTGATGCAACGGGTCGGATAACGGCGGTAACGACCTTTGCTTACAAAATAGGTGATATGGGTCCTGGTGGTGGATATATCTTTTTTGTGGATAAAGAAGACCAATACCCTACCTTTACTTATTTGGAAGTTTCTCCAAATCTTGGGAATGATGTCTGGTGCGATAATGTTAGCACATCAATTGCTGGTGCTTCCGGATGGGATGCTAATGCGGTTGGTCGAGGACAAGATAATACGACAGCAATGTTAGGTATATGCAGTTCTGGAGCCGCAAATCTAGCTAATGCTTATTCGTCGCCTAACGGAACAAATGATTGGTTTTTACCGTCAGAAGGTGAGCTGATGCTTATGTATACCAATATGAGACAGGTGGGTGTTGGTAATTTTGTAAGTGACTACCACTGGAGTTCTACGCAGTACGATACTTCTGCCGCCTGGACGCGGCATTCGTACTTTGGAAATATAAGCAGCTTGTTGAAGAGTGTTCCAGCTCATGTACGCGCGGTTAGGGCTTTTTAAATATTTAACTTTTTAGCCCGCCGCAGGCGCGAAGATAAATTTTGGCATTGTTTTATAGCATGATATTTGCTTGGCGGATTCAACTCCGAAGTGCAATCCTAGTTGTCATGCGGCCTTCGGCAAAGATTCTGCAAAAAAGACTGAATGAGGTGTTTTATAGTTAAGGCTTTTCCGTGGTCGATGGTTAAGTTTTTTCATCACCTCCTCGACATCCTTA